>DGBM01000234.1 GCA_002384765.1 Demequinaceae bacterium UBA4004 | reverse complement strand
CAAGGGCACGGGCGGCATCGGCCTGTCGGTGACCAAGCTGCGCTCCGAGGGCTCGCCCATCAAGTCGAACAACACCACCTCGACCGGACCGATCCCGTTCATGCACACCATCGACTCGACGCTACGCGCGGTGTCGCGTGGTGGCAAGAAGTTCGGCGCGCTGTGCTTCTACATGGAGAACTGGCACCTCGACTTCGCGCAGTTCCTCGACCTGCGCCAGAACTCGGGAGACCCCTACCGCCGCACCCGCACCGCGAACACCGCCGTGTGGATCTCCGATGAGTTCATGAAGCGCGTCAAGAACGACCAGGACTGGTACCTGTTTGACCCGGCCGAGACGCCCGACCTCGTGGAACTTGTCGGCTCGAAGTTCTCTGCCCGCTACGCCGAGTACGTCGCGATGGCGGAAGCCGGCAAGATTCGCAACTTCAAGAAGATGCGCGCCCGCGAGCAGTACAAGGCAATCCTGATCTCGTTGCAGGCGTCATCGCACCCGTGGCTCACCTGGAAGGACACCATCAACAACCGTGCCCTCAACACCAACACGGGCACGATCCACCTCTCGAACCTCTGCACCGAGATCTGCCTGCCGCAGGACCGCGAGAACATCGCGGTCTGCAACCTGGCCTCGGTCAACCTGTCCACGCACCTCGTGGACGGCGCGATCGACTGGGCTCGCATGGAGACCTCGGTGCGCCTGGCCGTGCGTCAGCTCGACAACCTCGTGGACATCACGTTGTCCTCCGTTCCCGAGTCGGAACACGCCAACAAGGAGAACCGAGCCATCGGTCTGGGCGTCATGGGCTTCACCGACGTCACCGAGCGGCTCGGCATGGCCTACGAGTCTGAAGAGTCCTATGACCTCATCGATGAGATCGTCGAGTTCGTGTCCTTCCACGCGATCGACGAATCGGCAAACCTCGCCCGTGAGCGTGGCTCGTACGCGAACTTCGAAGGCTCGGGTTGGTCCAAGGGGCTCGTGCCGTTCGACACGATCGACATCGCCGAGGCGGACCGCGGCGTGCCGATCACGGTGAACCGCACCACCCGCCAGGACTGGGACTCCCTGCGGGCGAAGGTGAAGGGCGGCATCCGCAACGCCACCCTCATGGCCGTCGCGCCCACCGCATCCATCGGACTCGTGGCCGGCACCACGCCCGGTTTCGACCCCCAGTTCTCGCAGATCTTCTCCCGCGCCACCTCGTCCGGCAAGTTCCTCGAGGTCAACCGCAACCTGGTGAGGGACCTGCAGGAGCTGGGTCTGTGGGAGAGCATCAAGGACGAACTGCTGTCCGTGCAGGGCGACCTGTCGCAGATCGACTCGGTGCCCGACCACCTCAAGGAGGTCTACAAGACGTCGTTCCAGCTCAGCCCGTACGCCTTCATCGAGGTGGCGGCGCGCGCCCAGAAGTGGATTGACCAGGCCATCAGCCGGAACATCTACCTTGAAGACCGCGACGTGGACAACATGATGGACCTGTACGCGGCCGCTTGGGAGCGTGGCGTCAAGACCACGTACTACCTGCACATGAAGCCGCGTCACACGGCCGAGCAGTCCACCGTGCGCGTCAACAAGACCGAGAAGATCAACTCCACGGGCTCGGCCAACGGCCGGGGCGCGGGCTCCTCGGGTCCCGCCAAGAAGGGCTTCGGCGGCTTCGGCGGCGCGAAGAAGACGGGCTTCGGCGCCGCGACGGCCTCTGCCGCGGTGGAGTCACAGCCCGCGATCGACCAGGCCCAAGCCCCGGTTGCTCCCGAAGCCACGGCCCCAGCACCCGCGAAGCGTGGCTTCGGAAGCGTGGCCGCACCCGCAGCGGCTCCGGCGTCCGTCATCGCCACGGCTCCCGCCGCGGTGATGTCCGCGCTCGCCACCAAGGCGTTTGCCCCGGCGCCCACCGAGAAGCCGATGGTCCCGCCGTCGGCCCTTCCGGAGCCGGTGGTCGAACCGACCGCGACGGGAGAGGTTGCTTCCGCTCCCGGCTACGGCTCGGCGGCACCCGAGGGCGCGACCGTGCTTGAGGTTGTCGAGTCCACGGTCTCGTCGCCCGACGGCGACACTGAACTGGTGGACGGCGTGGCATGCCCAGTTGACCCCATGGAGCGTCTCCAGTGCGAGTCGTGCCAGTAATTCGCTTCCCCGACGAAAGAGCAGAAGGAGTAACTCATGGGCATCCTCGGCACCGGAATTCAGGACGGACTTCTGCTGAAGCCGGTCACCTACCAATGGGCCATGGACCTGTACGACCAGGCGGTCGCCAACACGTGGTTCCCCAACGAGATCCAGCTGGGTGAAGACCTGGCGGACTTCAAGAAGATGACGGACGAAGAGCGCCACGCGATCACGTTCCTGATGTCGTACTTCAACCCGAACGAGTTGCTGGTCAACAAGGCGCTCGCCTTCGGTGTCTACCCCTACATCAACGCTCCCGAGTGCCACCTTTACCTCGCGAAGCAGATGTGGGAGGAGGCGAACCACTGCATGTCTTTCGAGTACGTCCTGGAGACGTTCCCGATCGACCGCGAGGCCGCCTACGACTCCCACGTCACCGTGCCCTCGATGAAGGCGAAGGAGGAGTTCGAGGTCAAGTTCATCAAGCGGATGACGGAGGAGACCCTCGACATCAAGACCACCGAGGGCAAGAAGGACTTTGTCCGCAACCTTGTGGCGTACAACATCATCCTCGAGGGCATCTGGTTCTACTCGGGCTTCATGGTCGCGCTGAGCTTCCGTCAGCGAAATCTGCTGCGTAACTTCGGCTCGCTGATGGACTGGGTGATTCGCGACGAGTCGTTGCACCTGCAGTTCGGCATCAACCTCATCCTCACCGTGCTCGAAGAAAACGAGGACCTGCAGGAGGAAGAGTTCGCCAATGAGATTCGACAGATGATCATCGGGGCCGTGGAGATGGAGGAGGCGTACAACCGCGACCTGCTCCCCACCGGCATCTTGGGCCTGAACGCCGATTACGTGAATCAGTACGTGAAGTACCTTGCAGATCGTCGCCTCGAGGAGCTCGGCTTCGACCCGTACTACAACGTGTCGAACCCCGCCAAGTGGATGGCGACGGCTAATGACACGCTGCAACTGGTGAACTTCTTCGAGGCCACCAACACCTCCTACGAGGTGAATGGGCAGACCGCCAAGAAGTAGGGGTGGGCGAGTGCGACGACGCGCGGCTTTCCTTTCCTCGGGCGATCAGGCTTGATCCCTCGGAAGGTAAAGCCGCACGCCGCCGCGTGAGGGGGTCGCCGGGGATCATGGAATAACCTCCGCTGTGAAACGTTTCGACGTATGCGGCCACCGCCGCAACGTTTCCCTCGACGATGCGGGCGCCCACCCGTGCGTCCTGTCGTGCGACGACTCGACCTGGAGGCACAGCGCCAGATGACCGCGCCCACCACCGTCGCCACTGCGGCGACCGCGAATTATGGCGACACGCTGACTCGCTCGCAACGACTCACCTATGTGCTGATGCTGGGCGCGCTCGTGGCTCTCGGCCCGTTCACGATTGACCTCTACTTGCCGGCCTTTCCGTCGGTGGCCGCGGACCTGGCCACCACCGACGCGGCCATTCAGCTCACCCTCACCGCCACCACCATCGGGTTTGGTCTTGGCCAGCTCATCGTGGGTCCGCTGTCCGACGCGATGGGACGACGCAGGCCGTTGCTCATCGCGACGTCCGTCCACATTGTGGCGAGCATCGGCGTGGCCATGGCGCCCACGGTCGAATGGGTCATGGCGGGACGCATCCTGCAGGGGATGGGTGCGGCGGGCGGCGCCGTGGTGGCTATGGCGGTGGTCCGCGACCTCTTTGGTGGCCAACGCCTGATCAGGATGTTGTCGCGCCTCGCTCTCGTGATGGGATTCGCGCCGGTGTTTGCCCCCGTCATCGGATCGCAGCTGCTGCGATTTGTCGAATGGCGCGGGGTGTTTGTGTTCCTTGCCGCGTACGGCTTGGTGGTCACGGTGCTCGGGGCGTTCATTCTTGTGGAGACCCTCCCGCCGGAGCGCCGCGGACGGTTCTCAAGCACCGCAGTTGCCCGACGCTATCGGCGACTCGTGAAGGATCCCGCGTTCGTGGGCATCGCGGTCGTTGGGGCGGCGACGTTCACCACCCTGTTCGCCTACCTGTCGGCCTCGTCGTTCATCCTGCAGGAGATCTACGGATTGTCGGCTCAGCAGTTTGGTTTCATCTTCGGGATCAACTCAATTGGGCTTGTTGCGGGGACTCAGATTTCGGCCCGGCTGATGCGTCGTGTCGCCCCGCGCGTGGTCACGGCAGGCGGCCTCGCGATCATGGCCCTCGGTGCCCTCGCGCTCTTGATCTCGTCGCTCCTCAACACCGGCCTGTTGGGGGTCGTCATTCCGCTGTTCTTCGTGATTGCGCCCGCTGGTCTCGTGATGCCGACCGTGCAGGTAATGGCTTTGGCGGACCACGCGACCGAGGCAGGCACCGCGGCCTCCCTGATTGGTGCGGCCAATATGGGCGTCGCCGGGGCCGTGTCGCCGCTGGTGGGCGTGGGAGGGAACACCCCTACCGCGATGGCCATCGTGATGCTGGGCGCGCTTGTGGTCGGCCAGGCGAGCCTGTGGCTGGTGGTGTGGCGCCGCACTACCTCGGCCGTGATGGCCTGACGCTGTCGCCGACAGGCTCCGTCGGTTCCCGGCGCGGCACCGTTCACCCTCGGTAGGTTGAGTGCATGACACGACGCGTTGCCATTCTGCTCTTTGACGAATTCGACCTGATCGATGCTGGCGGGCCGTACGAGGTCTTCTTGACCGCGTCGCGACTCGCCGAGCGCGACGGCCTCCCGCCGCAATATGAGGTGTTGCTGGTGAGTTCGGGCGGCGTGGACGTGGTCGCGTTCGGCGGCATGACGTTGACCACGTTGCACGACGCGTCTGCCGTCGGCCGGGTCGATATCGCCATCGTGCCGGGCACGATCGATGTCGCGGCCGCCGTCGCCGATCCCATTCTCGCCTCGACGGTGGAGGGCCTGCTGGGCGCCAGCGACGTGACCGCGTCGGTGTGTACCGGCGCCTTCCTGCTTGCCCAGGCGGGCGCACTGGAGGGCAAGAGCGCTACCACCCACTGGGAAGACGTCGAAGACCTGGCGCGAACCGGCAAGGTGGCCGAGGCTCGCTCCGGCGTGCGGTGGGTCGATGAGGGCGACATCGTGACGGCGGGTGGCCTGACGTCGGGAATTCACATGGCGCTGCATTTGGTCGCCCGGGACTTTGGCGTCGACCACGCGGCGCGCACCGCAAGGCAGTTGGGCCTACCGTGGGACCCGACCGGCGCTTTGTAGTCCCGTCGCCGCACCGCGTTCGGCGGTGCAAGTCGCTAGGACTCGTCCGCGATGGTGACGGTGAGGGTACTGAGCAGGAAGTTGTCGTCCAAGGTGCTCACCGTCACGGTGTGGACGCCCTCGGCCACCTCGGATGACCGGAAGGCCTTGGCATCCACGCCGAGCGTGTTCCCGTACTTCCCGCCGAATGCGGTCGAGTCGGCCGCGTTCTTGACGTCGCCGACTGCGGTGCTCTTTCCGTTCCACCGGAGCGGCGTGAATCCTGTGCCGTCGATGTCGAGACGGTCGCCAGCGAGCCCACGGTCTCCCTCCCAGGTGGTCCAGCCGACGGTGACCTTCGCGTCGTCCGACGTTGCGAACCTCACGTCGGCGCCGTCCGAGGAGGTGACCCACTGGGCGCCGTCAAAGATAGCGACTCGCGAGTTGGCGAGCGTCGAGTCCTCGTACACCACCGTGAGCGCGAAGCCGCCGTAGTAGGTGTTGTCGGAGTCAAACATGGTCGCGGGGAGCGCGATGTCGGCCAGTGCCCATGCGCCGCTGCCTGCTTCGGCGACAAGGTCGGTGATGTCGAGGCGTGCGCGATAGTACTCGCGGCCGCCCACGGAAAGGGTCTTGACTGTATCGGCGGTGACGTCGACGTAGTCCAAGGCGCCGGGCACCCGCAGCCGGGCGCTATCCATGGCCCCGTCCAGGGAGTCGGCCGCGTCTGCGTCGGTGCCGTCCGAACGGTTCGCCGACCACTCGAGCAGGGCGTACCTGACCGTGGCACCCACCGGCAGTTCAAGGGTGGTGGAGGCGGAGTTGACGTTTCCCCCTGCCTCATTGATCGGCTGCATCGCCCAGTCGTTGTTGTTCATGNNCAGTCTGGTCGCAACCGAGGAGCGTTGCGCCCACGTGCATGGCCGCCACCTGCCCCTCAGTCGCATAGGTGTCGTCGATGGCCTCCTCGTGATCTTCGAGGCCCGTGAGGACGTCGTACGTCACGGTCTGCTCGCCGGAGGCGACGGAGAACGACGTCGTCGCGTCGTTCGCCAAGGTGTCGGCACTCACCACAAGATCCAACGCGAGCGACGTCGCGTCTCCCGCAAGGAGGGCGGGCAAGTCACAGGAAGCGGTCGCGGCATCGCTACTGAGGGTGCACGTCCAGTCGCCGGCGGGGATCACGCCGTCGATCGCGTATCGCATGTATGACGCGAGACGTGCCTGCGGGTAGACCGCGGTGCCACCGCCCGACGCCGCCGGCAGCGGGGCGGCGAAGGTCAGGCCCGCGGGCAGGGTGATGGTGGCCTCGACACTGCCCGAGTCACCGGCGCCCGTGTTGGCAAGGGCCATGCCGACCGTGGGAGCGGACCGAGGAATCTCCAAGTAGTCGAGCGGCGCCTTGGCAATGGAGAGGAAGGCCACAAGAGTGGGGTCGCCCGTGTCACCACCGGTGCCCGT
>DGBM01000052.1:32908-36289 GCA_002384765.1 Demequinaceae bacterium UBA4004 | reverse complement strand
TGAGGTGCGTCGAGCGGCAGTGCTCGTGCCACACCTCCGATTGCGCGGGCCGACGCTTCGACCTCGGCCACCGACGCGCTACCGCCCGCCACGGCAATTCCATACAGGCGCCGGCCGCCGACGGGAAGCCCCGCCGCCTCGAGCCTGGCCGCGGCGTCGGCCGTGGTGGCGAAGCGACCCTCCAGAAGGCCCTCCAGGAGTCCGCGCCGCGCGATCCTGTTCCATTCTTCGGAGCCGCCAGCCGCGAGGCAGCCGATGGCGAGGGCGATGGCCCCTTGCTCGAGAACGCTGAGTCGGCCAGCGGGATGCGGGGCACCGGGCAGCGCCACGAGGTTTCCCCACCGGGTGCCCCTCGCATCGACGGGGACGATCAGCCAGTCGGTCTCGCCGGGGGACCGCATGCCCGCCGCGCGCGATCGGCGTTCCCAATCGACGAGGAGCTCGGCGTCGGCTCCGTCGATCATCTCGGCGGCGACAACCTCGTGGGCGAGGTTCTCGAGGACGACGGGAGAAGCGAGGGTGCGCGCCAAATGGGTGACCACGTGGTCGGCTGGCGCGCCCCTGAGGGCAAGGGCGGTGAAGCGCTCGCGGACCTCGGCGTGCGCCTCGAGCGCTTCCATCTGGCTGCCGATGATGCGGCGGTGGACNNCCCAGCTCAAGCACGAGCGCGGCCAGGCCGGCGGTATGCAGCCGCTCGATGAAGACCTCGAGCGCATCGTCCTCGGATGGCCATGCCGAGCCCGTCGACAGCAGCATCTCGCCGCCCTCGAGTAGCCGCGCGACATCGGCGCTGTCCGAGGTGTGCACCCAGCGCACCTTGGTCTGCAGCCGGTCGTGGCCCTCGAGGACCTCGGGATGGCCCGCCCGGAACGCGGGCTCGTCGAGCGCCTCGGCGACGGTCGGCAAGGCATCGAGCCCCAGGCGGTCCGGTCCCGCCGCGTCCGGACGGAATGTCCGAACGCTACGCACTTCGCGACGGTCGGAGGCGGTCATGGCCCGATTCTATGTGCGATTCTGAGCAGATACGCATCTCGCTGGTATCGGGCAATGTGTCCGGTCTGTTTCGTGAAGGGAAAGCCATGGGCGTACTTCGCCATCACGTCGCCGGCCGGGAGTTCGGTTCGACCGAACGCACCGGCACCATCTCCAACCCCGCGACCGGCGCGGTGGTGGGCGAGGTTGCCTACGCCTCGACGGCCGAGGCCGATGCCGTGATCGCCGCGGCCAAGGCGGCAATGCCCGCGTGGAAGGAAACCGGACTCATCAAGCGCGCCGATGTGTTCTTCCGCATGCGCAAGCTCTTGGTCGAACGCCAGGATGAGCTCGCCGCGATCGTCACGCGCGAACACGGCAAGGTCTTCGCGGACGCGAAGGGCGAGATCAGTCGGGGTCTTGAGAACATCGAGTTCGCGGCTGGCCTCGTGCACTTGCTCAAGGGCGAGTTCTCCGAGCAGGTCTCGCGCGGCGTCGACGTCCACTCGGTCAAGCAGCCGGTGGGCGTGGTCGCGTGCATTACCCCGTTCAACTTTCCGGTGATGGTGCCGCTGTGGATGACCGCCTCGGCGATCGCGTGCGGCAACACCGTGGTGCTCAAGCCGAGCGAGAAGGACCCTGGCGCGTCCGACTTCCTCGTCAAGCTCTTCGAAGAGGCAGGTCTGCCGCAGGGGGTGCTCAATGTTCTCCACGGGGACAAGGTCGCTGTCGATGCTCTTCTCGATTCGGCCGACGTCTCGGCCGTCAGCTTTGTCGGCTCCACCCCCGTGGCGCGGTCCATCTACGCACGCGGCACGGCCGCCGGTAAGCGCGTTCAGGCGCTCGGCGGTGCCAAGAATCACATGGTCGTCATGCCTGACGCCGACCTTGACGGGGCGGCCGATGCGGCGGTCTCCGCGGCCTATGGCTCGGCGGGGGAGCGCTGCATGGCGATTTCTGTCCTGGTGGCGGTGGGCGACGCGACGGCCGACGCACTGGTGGCGAAGGTCAGCGAGCGCATGGCCAAGCTCGTCATCGGCGATGGCACCGACCCGGCCTCCGACATGGGTCCGCTGATCACGCGAGAGCACCGTGACAGGGTCGCGTCGTACGTGACGGGCGCGGCCGCCGATGGCGCGACCGTCGTGGTCGACGGCACCGCCAAGCACTTCGATGGCGACGGCTTCTTCATCGGCGTCAGCCTGGTGGACCACGTGCGCCCAGGCATGAAGGTGTACGACGACGAGATCTTTGGCCCCGTCCTGTCCGTGGTCCGTGTCGAGACGTACGACGAGGCGGTGGCGCTGATCAATGCCAACTCCTTCGCTAACGGCACCGCGATCTTCACCCGCGACGGCGGCACCGCACGGCGCTTCGAGGTTGACGCGGAGGTGGGCATGGTGGGAATCAACGTGCCGATACCGGTGCCCGTGGGCGCGTACTCGTTCGGTGGGTGGCGCAATTCGCTCTTTGGCGACTCGCACATCTACGGACCGGAGTCCGTGCACTTCTACACGCGCAGCAAGGTGGTGACCTCNNCATGACCCCAGACGAGGCCCTGGTGAGGACCAACGACCGCAGCCATGTCTTCCACTCTTGGAGCGTCCAGGGCGCCATCAACCCGATGCCGGTCGCTGGCGGGCTCGGAGCGGAGTTCTGGGACTACGACGGGAACAGGTACCTCGACTTTGGCTCCCAACTGGTGAATCTCAATTTGGGACATCAGCACCCCGACCTCATCGCTGCGATCCAGCACCAAGCCGGGCGTCTCGCGACCATCCAGCCGGCGCTGGCCAACGACGTGCGCGGCGAGCTCGCACGCCTGGTGACGCAGGTGGCGGGGGAGTCCTTCGCCAAGGTGTTCTTCACCAACGGCGGTGCCGACGCCAACGAGAACGCCGTCCGCATGGCGCGGCTGTTCACGGGCAAGCGCAAGGTCATGGCCATGTACCGCAGCTATCACGGCAGCACGTCGACGGCGATCACGCTGACAGGGGACCCGCGCCGTTGGGCGAACGAACCCTCGGACGCCTCCGTGGTGCACTTCCACGGCCCCTATCTGTATCGCTCGCCGTTCTACTCCGTGAGCCCCGAACAGGAGACGGAGCGCGCGCTCGAACACCTCGAGCAGACCATCGTGCTCGAGGGCGCGTCGACCATCGGCGCCATCATCCTCGAGACGATCGTGGGCACCAACGGCGTGCTGATGCCCCCGCCCGGCTACCTCAAGGGCGTGCGCGCGCTGTGCGACAAGTACGGCATCCTCTACATCGCCGACGAGGTGATGGTTGGCTTTGGCCGCGTCGGCGAGTGGTTCGCGTACCAGGCGCATGACGTGGTTCCGGACCTGGTGACGTTTGCCAAGGGCATCAACTCGGGTTACGTCCCGCTCGGTGGCGTCATCATCTC
>DGBM01000052.1:20556-32859 GCA_002384765.1 Demequinaceae bacterium UBA4004 | reverse complement strand
TTCTGGGCGATCGAACTGGTCAAGGACAAGTCCACGCGGGAGCCTTTGGTCCCGTTCAACGCATCGGGCGCCGACGCCGCACCGATGGCGGCCTTCGTGGCGGCATGCAAGGCATCGGGACTGTGGCCGTTCGCTCACTTCAACCGCACCCACGTGTGCCCCCCGCTGGTCATCACCGAGGAAGAGCTACGCAGGGGTCTCGCGATCATCGACGCCGCCTTGACCTCCGTAGACGCGGCGATCGCTTGAGCCTCACTCACCCCCTTTCACTGCACCCCCAACCGGAATAGGCTCACGCGCATGACCACAATCGATTCGACACCCGTCGTGGTGGGTGGGCCCTCCCTTCCCCAAGAGCGCAGGCTGGTCACCGCGATCCCCGGTCCGCGCTCCCAGGAACTGATGGACCGTAAGGCCGCCGCCGTTGCCGCGGGCGTGGGGCACACCGCGCCGATCAGTGCCGTGGCGGCGGGTGGCGGAGTCGTTGTCGACGCCGACGGCAACTCGTTCATCGACCTCGGGTCCGGAATTGCGGTGACGGGCGTGGGCAACTCCCACCCCGCCGTGGTGGCCGCGATTCAGGATCAGGCGGCGCGTTTCACCCACACGTGCTTCATGGTCTCTCCCTACGAGGGCTACGTGGCGGTGGCAGAGGCCCTCAACCGGGTGACGCCCGGCGACTTCCCCAAGAAGTCCGCGCTGTTCAACTCCGGTGCCGAGGCGGTCGAGAACGCGGTCAAGATCGCGCGCAAGTTCACGGGCAAATCCGCCGTGGTCGCCTTCGACCACGCGTATCACGGGCGCACCAACCTCACGATGGCGTTGACCGCCAAGTCGATGCCGTACAAGAGCGGCTTCGGACCGTTCGCTGCCGAGATCTACAGGGCGCCGATGTCGTACCCCTACCGCGACGGGCTCAGTGGAGCGGACGCCGCGGCGAAGGCGATCTCCGTGATCGAGAAGCAGGTGGGCGCGGCCAACTTGGCCGCCGTGCTGATCGAGCCGATCCAGGGCGAGGGCGGATTCATCGTTCCCGCCGAGGGCTTCCTGGAGGCCATCTCCGCGTGGTGCACCGCAAGCGGCGTCGTGTTCATCGCCGACGAGATCCAGACGGGTTTTGCGCGCACGGGCGCGATGTTCGCGAGCGAGGTGTTGGGAATCGTCCCCGACCTGATCACCACCGCGAAGGGAATCGCGGGCGGGCTACCCCTGGCCGCGGTGACCGGTCGGGCGGAGATCATGGACGCGACACACGTCGGCGGCCTTGGCGGCACGTACGGAGGCAATCCCATCGCGTGCGCCGCCGCGCTCGCCGCGATCGATGCGTTTGAACATGACGGACTGGTCGAGCGGGCCCGCGAGATCGGTGACCTGGTGCTCAGGCGTCTCGCGGCGATGCAGGCGGCCGACCCCCGCGTCGGAGACGTGCGCGGCAAGGGCGCCATGGTGGCGATCGAGTTGGTCGACCCCGCGACAGGAGAGCCCGACGCGGCCCTGGCTGGCGCGGTCGCCAAGAGCGCGATCGCTCAGGGAGTTATCGTGCTCACGTGCGGCACCTACGGCAATGTGATCCGGTTCCTGCCTCCGCTGTCGATAGGCGACGATCTGCTGAACGAAGGCCTCGACGTGGTGGAGGCCGCCCTCGCGGGGGCATAGATACACACCTGTCAACCAAGTACACGATGATTCCTGCCGAGCGAGTGGGACGACAAGGAGAACCATGAGTGCATATGCGGTGGTCAACCCGGCGACGGGCGAAACCGAAGCCAACTATCCGACGATGGAGGACTCGGCCGTCGACGTCGCGATCGGCGCCGCCGATGCGGCCTATCGCGGGTGGGCATCAACCGGTCCTCAAGAACGCGCCGAGTTGGTCCGCAGGCTCGCCCAACTGCACAGGGAGCGCCGGGACGAGCTGGCCGCGATCATCGTGCGCGAGATGGGCAAGCCGCTTGCCGCGGCACTGGGTGAAGTGGACTTCGCCGCCGACATCACGGAATACTACGCGGACAACTGGGACAAGATCACGGGGGACACGCCCCTGGACATCCTGGCCGAGGGCACGGCGGTCATTCGCCGGTCTCCGTTGGGTGTCCTGCTCGGCGTGATGCCCTGGAACTTCCCGTACTACCAGGTGGCACGTTTCTCCGCGCCCAACCTGGTGGTCGGCAACACGATCCTGCTCAAGCACGCGTCACAATGCCCCGAATCGTCGGCCGCCATTGCCGCGATGCACCGCGACGCGGGCTTCCCCGAGGGCGCCTTCCAGAACCTCTACGCGTCAAAGGACCAGATCGCACAGATCATCGCCGACCCGCGCGTCCGCGGCGTCTCCGTGACGGGCTCGGAGCGCGCGGGTGCCGCGGTGGCGGAGCTCGCGGGCCGCAACCTCAAGAAGGTCGCACTCGAGCTGGGCGGCTCCGACCCGTTCATCGTGCTGTCCACCCATGACATGGACGCCACCGTCGAGGGCGCCGTCGAGGCTCGCATGGACAACAACGGTCAGTCGTGCAACGCGCCCAAGAGGTTCATCATCATCGATGAGTTGTACGACGAGTTCGTCGAGAAGTTCACGGCGGCCATGACGGCGTGCACGATGGGCGATCCCTTTGCCGACGACACCGTGCTGGGACCGTTGTGCTCGGTGGCCGCGGCTGAGGGCCTCGAGCAGCAGGTCAAGTCCGCTATCGCTCAGGGCGCGACCCTGGTGGCGGGCGGAAACCGCGACGGGGCGTACTACGAGCCGACGGTACTGACGGGCGTCACCAAGGACATGGACGTCTTTGGCGAGGAGCTGTTCGGCCCGGCCGCAGTGGTCTACAAGGTGTCGAGCGAAGACGAGGCGGTGGAGCTGGCGAACGCCACCAATTTCGGCTTGGGGTCGTATCTGTACACCACGGACCCCGCACAGGCCGATCGTGTGGCGGACAAGATCGAGGCCGGCATGGTCTACGTCAACCTGGTGCTCGCGGACAGCCCCGAGCTTCCGTTCGGCGGGGTCAAGCGCTCCGGCACGTCCCGCGAGATGGGGCTGCTGGCCGCCGACGAGTTCGTCAACAAGAAGCTCATTCGCGTCGCACCGTAACACCCGCGCGGGGTCGTGGGACCGTCGCTCACCGCATCGGGCCGGGACGCGTTCGCTGGGGAGGGTGCCCGTGCACGACACGACCCGGCGGCGCGCCCTCCCCGGATCGCGCAGATTGCATACTTACGATGCGAGAGGCGTGGGTAAGACCCCCCATGCCCAAGGCTGCCGTGATCCGACTCGATAACGTCTCCAAGGTCTACGCCCGAGGAGCCCGCCCCGCGCTCGACGACATCTCCGTCGAGATTGAGCGCGGTGACTTCGTGTTCCTTGTGGGGTCTTCAGGCTCGGGAAAGTCGACGTTCCTCAAGTTGATCCTGCGCGAGGAGCGGCCCACCTCGGGCGACGTCCACGTGGCCGGCCGCCACCTCAACAAGCTGTCGAACTGGCGCGTGCCTCACCTGCGGCGCGAGATCGGAGCCGTGTTCCAGGACTTCCGCCTGCTGCCCAACAAGACCGTTTTCGACAACGTCGCCTTTGGCCTGGAGGTGATCGGCAAGAAGCGCCACCATGTGCACTCGATGGTGCCCGAGACCCTGGAGCTCGTGGGCCTCGCGGGCAAGGAGAAGCGCATGCCTCACGAGCTGTCGGGCGGCGAGCAGCAGCGTGTGGCCATTGCCCGCGCTGTGGTGAACCACCCCCCGATCTTGCTGTGCGACGAGCCCACGGGAAACCTTGACCCGGGCACGTCCGTCGGCATCATGCGGCTGCTGGACCGCATCAACCGGACAGGCACGACGGTGCTGATGGCGACGCACGATGACGAGATCGTGGACCAGATGCGCAAGCGCGTGATCGAACTCAAGGGCGGACAGCTCATTCGGGACCAGGACCGCGGCGTGTACGGGGCGGAGACCTCCGTATGAGACTGAGATTCATCTTTGGTGAGGTCTTCAACGGCTTGCGTCGCAACGGCACGATGGCCCTGTCGGTGGTGCTCGTGACGTTCGTGTCCCTCACGTTTGTGGGCGCCGCCGCGCTCACCCAGATGCAGGTCGACAAGCTCAAGGACGATTGGTACGGCAAGGTCGAGGTCTCGGTCTTCCTGTGTCCGGAGCAGTCGCGACACGTGCAGTGCGCGGCGGGCCGCGCCACCACCGCGCAGGAGCAGTCGATTCGGAGCGTCCTCACCGAAGGTTCGGTCGCCCCCTTGGTGGAGAAGGTCACGTACGAATCGCGCGAGCAGGCCTTTGCGAAGCTGCGGTCGCGCGACACCGATAACCGCTTCGCACTCCTGACGGCCGACGGCATGCAGGCAAGTTTCCGGGTGAAGCTCGCCGACCCCGAGCAATTCGAGGTGGTCGCCGACGCCGTGAAGGGCCTGCCTGGAGTCGACGAGGTGCAGGACCAACGCGAGATCTTCAAGGGGCTTTTCAGCCTGCTCAACGCCGCCACCTTCATCGCCGCGGGCCTCGCCGCCGTGATGTTGCTTGCGGCGGTGTTGCTCATCACCACCACGATTCGTTTGAGCGCGCTCAGTCGACGCCGGGAGACGAATATCATGAGGATGGTGGGCGCCTCCCGGGGCCTGATTCAGATGCCCTTTATGCTTGAGGGCGCGGTAGCCGCAACAGTGGGGGCCGTGATCGCGGCCTCGGGTCTGTGGCTGTCCGTGCGATACCTGGTCGAAGACTGGCTCAGGGGATCGGTAACTTTTGTCGATTACATCAGTGGAGACGACGTTCTGACCGTCGCGCCGTGGCTCCTTGCTATTGCGGTGGCGTTGGCGGCCGTGGCGTCGCTGGCCACCCTGGGGAGGTACACACGCGCATGATGACGTCATTGTGGCGTGCACGCCACGCCAGGCTCGCGGCAGCGCTCCTGCTCGCGGCGATCCTCGGCGCGAGCGTCGGCACCATCGCCCAGGCCGAAGGCTCCGTGCCCGGTTGGTCCAGCTACGACGACGAGATTGCGCAAGCGAACAAGGACAAGGCCAGGAAAGAGCAAGAGGCCAAGAGTCTCGCCCACGACTTGAGCGAGACCAACCAGGCGATCGGCGACGCCACGGTCAAATTGACTGCGCTCAACGAGCGTCTTCCGGTGGTGCAAGAGGAATACCGGCTTGCCCAGCAGCGGGTCGATGCCGCGGTGCTCCAGCAAAGCATCGTCGCCGGCAAACTTGAGGCCGCCCTGGCCCAGGACGCCGCGCTCACCACGCAAATCGAGGCGGATGACGTCAAGATCGCCGACTTGCGTGACGTGCTCGCCGAGATCGCGCGCGCTGAGTATCAGGGTTCACGTGAGGACGCGAGTCTGAGCATTTTCTTTGGCGCCCAGACATCGACCGAGTTTGTGGATGACTACGCGTATCGCGAGACCACCTCTCGGGTGCAGTCCAACACGCTGGCACAGATGGAAGAACTCGCGGCCGTCAACCGCAACCGCAAGGCTCGTCAAGAGGCGGTGCGGGCGTACATCGAGGAGCTCAAGGTCCAGGCCGACGCCCTTGTGGTGGAGACGCAGACGGCCCGCGACGCCGCCGCTCAGAAGAAGGCCGAGGTCGAGCAGTTGCTCAAGGAGGCCCAGAATCTGAAGGCCTACCTGGAGTCTCAGCGCGCCGCGTACTTGGCCCAGCAGGCCGAGGCCGAGGCCCAGGCCGCGGCGCTCAAGGCCGAGCTCGATGTGTTGTGGAAGAAGAAACTGGCCGAAGAGTCGGTGAACGGCACCGGGTCGCTCGTGAAAGGCTTCCTCAGCCCGCCCACGGAGGTGCCGTACATCACGTCGTCGTACGGCATGCGATTCCACCCGATCTACCAGGTGTGGAGGCTGCACGCCGGAACGGACTTCCGCGCGTATTGCGGAACGCCCATCATGGCGACGGCCGACGGAAAGGTGGAGTGGGCCAGGTACCGCAGTGGCCTGGGCAACCAGGTGATGCTCTACAACGGAATCGTCAGCGGCAAGGTGCTGTACACGAGTTACAACCACCTCGCGACGTTCGCCGTGTCGGCTGGACAGACGGTCAAACGCGGACAAGTCGTCGGCTACCAGGGAACCACGGGTACATCCACTGCATGCCACTTGCACTTTGAGGTCTACGTCAACGGCGACACCGTCGACCCCATGACCCTGATTGCCAATTGGTGGTAGCGCTGTTGCGCCTGCGTCGAGGGCTCTAGACTGGTAGGCCGCGCTGTACCAGCGCGGTCGGACCCTGATACGCCCGGGAGGTGAGCCATGTCCGATGCAGTCAAGGTGGTGGCCACCAATCGATCGGCGCGCCACGACTTCTTCATTGAAGACGTCTTTGAGGCGGGCATCGTGCTCACGGGCACCGAGGTGAAGTCGCTTCGGCAGGGCCGCGCCTCCATTGGCGAGGGCTACATCTACATCGATGGCGGCCAGGCGTGGTGCGAGAATATTCACATCCCCGAATACACCCAGGGAACGTGGACCAATCACGCGGTGCGACGCAAGCGCAAGCTGTTGCTTCACCACCACGAGATCGACGAACTTGCGATCCGCACGCGGGAAAAGGGGCACACCATCATTCCCCTGCGCCTGTACTTCCTGAAGGGCCGCGCCAAACTGGAGATCGGGTTGGCGCAAGGTAAGAAGCTGTACGACAAGCGCCAGACGCTTCGCGAGAAGCAGGACAATCGTGAGGCGGAGCGCGCGATGGCGAGACGCGGGCGCGAGTAGTCTTACGCGCCTGGGCAGTGCGACCGTGGGCTGATACTCGGGAACACGGCATGATGGATTCCATGCGTACTCTTGGCGCCCTTCTTGCCGCCGCCTTTCTGGCCGTGGTCCCCGTCGCAGCAGCGTCGGCCACCTCCAACCCCGACGTTCCGGGAAGAGAGATCACCCGCTGGGATCAGACCTTCGCGCTCAACGCCGACGGCTCGGCCGACGTGCGGCTGGAGATCGACTTTGACTTTGGGAACGATCCCGGCCATGGGCCGTACCTCCTGCTGCCCACGCGCCAGGGGTACGACGACGACTTCGACCGCGTCTACACGTTGTCGCGTTTCAGCGCCTCCAGCCCCACGGGTGCCCCCGCAGGCGTCAATCTCACCGAGGATCGCTACTACACCGAACTGAGAATCGGCGACCCCAACATCGGAAATGTCTCCGGCGTTCAGACCTACGTCATCTCGTACACGGTGGACCGGGTGATGAATGCCACGACGGCCGCCGAGACGGGAGGGAGCGTTGCAGGAGACGAGTTCTACTGGAACGCCGTGGGAGACCAGTGGGTCATCCCGATCTCCCACGCGACCGTCACCGTCGAGTCGCCCGTGGCCGTGACCGATGCGCAGTGCTTTGCCGGTCGCAAGGGCGTGTCCGATGCCTGCTCGAGTGCGTCGGTGAGCGGCGCTACGGCAACGTTTTTGCAGGACTACCTTTCTCCCGGGCAGCCGTTCACCGTGGATGTTCTCTACCCTGCAGGCTCATTCCAGACCACGCCCAACCTCACAGAACACAGTGACGTGAAGCGGGCCTTCACCCTGAACGCCGGAACCGGGGCGGCGACGGCCGGAATTTTGGCAGTGGGCATCTTCGTCCTCACAAGAAGGCTGCGCACCACCGCCGTGGACGAGCAGTACCTGGGGCAGATACCGGGGCTGACTCCGGTTGAAGGCGCGTCGGGCCAGACGGAGCGGCGCGACTACAGGTCGCCGGTGGCAGTGCAGTTCGAGCCGCCGCCGGGGATGCGCCCGGGACAGATCGGAACGCTCACGGACGAGAAGGCGGACCCCCGCGACGTGACGGCCACTCTTGTGGACCTCGCGGTGCGGGGGTACCTGCGCATCGATGACCTTGGTGAGAAGAAGTCCGGGCTGTTTTCCAAGGAGCGCGACTACCAATTGGTCCAGTTGCGCCCCAGCGATGCGGCACTGTTCCCATACGAGGCGATGCTGCTCGATGCGCTCTTCAAGGGTCGCACCGAGGTGGCGATGTCCGATCTCAAGACCACCTTTGCGTCGTCAATGTCGTCCGTGCAGAAGCAGTTGTACAGGAACGTCACCAGCCTCGGGTGGTTCCGGGGCAACCCGCAGGTTGTACGCGGATCGTGGGCGGCCGCGGGCCTGGGGCTGCTGGTCGCAGGAGTGTTGGGCACCGTCTGGCTCGCGCAGGGCACGCGCCTGGCGTTGCTGCCGCTTCCGCTGATCCTGCTGGGCGCCATCACGCTCGCGACCACCAGGAACGCGCCGGCGAGAACGGCGAAGGGCACGGCGGCGCTGCAGCAGGCGCGCGGCTTCGAGCTCTACATCTCCAAGGCCGAGGCCAACCAGTTGCGCTTCGAGGAGGGCGAGGACCTGTTCTCCAAGTACTTGCCGTACGCCATCGCGTTTGGCGTGGCCGACAAGTGGGCCAAGAAGTTCGAGGAACTGGCGCGTCAGGGGAAGACCCTTGCCGAACCGACCTGGTACGGCGGATACGCGTATGGCACGTTCTGGCTGTACTCGGCGGGCTTGGGTGCCCGCATGAACAATTTCGCCTCCCTTGCGGACAGCGCCATGACCGCGCCCACGCCTGGCTCCTCGGGGGGCTCGGGCTTTGGTGGTGGCGGCTTCTCCGGCGGAGGCGGCGGAGGCGGCGGAGGCGGCGGCTGGTGATCCGGGCCGCCACCCCACCGATGGCGCTAGATGCGCACGGCTGGGACCGCGGCGACGACCGGGACCGGGTGCTCCCGCTCCAGCTGTGATCCCTCGACATCCACGTTGGGAAGGATGCGGTCGAGCCAGCGCGGCAACCACCATGCGGATTCACCGGCGAGGTGCATGAGCGCCGGCACGATCACCATGCGCACCACGAAGGCGTCGAACAGGACGCCGGTCGCCATGCCTAGCCCCATGGGGCGGATCATGGAAATCTCGGAGAAGACGAAGCCGCCAAATACGGCGGCCATGATGATTGCCGCGGCGGTCACCACCGCGCGCCCGTGGCGCACACCCGCGACCACCGCCTCGCGCGCCGACGCGCCGTGCACGTACGCCTCGCGCATTCCGCTCGTGATGAAGAGCTGGTAGTCCATGGCAAGGCCGAACAGGATGCCGGTCAGGATGATCGGCAGGAAGCTCAGCACCGGCCCTGGATCATGCACCCCGAAGAGGGACGACAGCCAGCCCCATTGGTAGATGGCCGTCACCACGCCGAATGCCGCGAAGAGCGACAGGACAAAGCCGGCCGTCGCCAGCACTGGCACCACGATCGAGCGGAAGACGATGACCAGGATGATCAGCGACAGGCCGACCACGACGGCCAGATAGAGGGGCAGGGCATCCGACAACTTCTGGGAGATGTCGATGCTGCCGCTCGCCTCTCCCGCGACGCCCAGCACGGTGCCGTCCTCCAGTGGCGAGCTGGAGCGCAGCTCGTTCACCAGGTTCGTGGTTTCCACGCTCGACGGACCCGACGAGGGGATCACCTGGAACGCCATGAAACCCCGGTCGTCGGACACGGCGATGGGCGCTACTGCGGCGACATCGGCATGGCTCATCAGGGCGCCCGCAATGGAGGCCTGCGTGGCGAGCACCTCATCCTGGCTCACGGGCGCGGGAAGGTCGGCTGTCACGAGCATCGTCCCGTTGAGGCCCTCGCCAAAGTTCTGGGCAATGGCGTGGTAGGCGCGGTACTGCGTCGAGTCCTCGGGCTCTTGGGTGCCGTCGGGAAGGCCCAATCGCATCGACATCGCCGGAATGGCGACCAGCAAGAGCGCGATGGTTGCGGCAACACATGACGCAATCGCACGGCCCGTGTGCATGGGTTTCACGGGAGCGGGTGAATGGTGTGGGGCCCCAATGGTGGCGCGCTCGTTCTTGCTCAGCGCGCGCAGGCCAATGAGACCCAGGAGGGCGGGCGTGAGCGTCAGGGCGTTGGCCACCGCTACGGCGACGGAGAACGCCGCAACGGAACCCATGACGCCCAGGAACGGCACCCCTGTGACGTTGAGGGCGACAAGGGCCACCATCACGGTGGCACCCGCGAACACCACCGCGTTTCCCGAGGTGCCGTTCGCGAGCCCCACGGACTCATGCAGGCTCATGCCTGTTCGCAATTGCATCCGGTGGCGGTTGACGATGAACAACGCGTAGTCAATTCCCACGGCCAAACCAAGCATCACGCCCAGCACGGGCGTCACGGACTGCATGTCCACCACGCTGGAGAAAGCGAGCGCTGTCGCCGCGCCCACTCCTACGCCCACGACCGACGTCACGATGGGCTGCAGCGCGGGCAGGATGGCGCGCATCATCACCACCAGCACGATCAGCGCGAGCAGGACGCCCCCAATCTCGCCGACGCCGAGCACGCCGCCCACGTCGGTCACGAGGCCGGCCGAGAAGTTGACGTTGACGCCCGAGATCGGAGCGTTCTGCATACTGTGGACGACCGCATCCTTCGTGGCCTGGGACAGGCTCAGCCCGTCCACGTTGAACGTGACGGCGCCGAGAGCCGTGGAGCCGTCCTTGGCGACGGTGCGGATTTCGGAGGCGTAGTCCGCCAACTGGCGCCCGAGGCCGAGCCGGTCTTCTTGCACCTGCAGATCCGCGCGACCCTGCTCAAGTTGGGTGCGACCGTCGGATACCTGCGCAAGGCCGTCGTCGATCTGCTGCTGTTGGGCCGCGAACTGGTCCGCCGACGCGTCGTAGACGCCCGCGGCCCGCGCGTTGGCTACTGCGGCGTCGAGTTGCGCTTGACGTGCCTCCAGTTGAGCCTGCGAGGCATCGAGTTGCTGCCCGGTCGCGTCGAGCTTGTCGCGCGCCGCTGACAGTTGGTTGGCGCCGTCGCCGAGCTGCTGAGCCTGTGCCTCGCGCTGCGCTGAGGAATCGAAGGGGTTGAGCACGCCGCTGACGCCGTCGATGGATGTCAAGGAGTCGAGCGCGGCGCCGATCTGTGCGATCTGCTCGTCTGTGAAGGCCGCGCCGCTTTCGGTGTGGAAGACCAAGCGCGCCGTGGCGCCATCGACGCCGGAAAGCTCCTGTGACACCTGTTGCGTCACCCGGTCCGTCTCGGTCCCCGGGATCGAGAAGCTGTCGGCAAGCGATCCGCCAAAGCCGAGGTAGGCGCCGGCGGCCGCGGCCACCGCGACGACCCATGCGGCGATCACGATGAGCGGATGGCGAGACGAGTCGCGACCGATGCGGAACAGGAGTTTGGCCACGTCAAAGCCTTTCTCAGCACAGAGATGAACAGGGGAGCGGCGACGATGCCGCGTCTACTGTAAGCGTGGACAGACAAGGTTTGCAACACGTGTTGGATTTCTTGGGCCTGCTGTGGATAATGGCCCCATGGACGTGAGGGTGGGACGCACGCGAAAGCGCCTGCAAGCGGCGCTCTTCGCCCTCGCGCGTGAACGAGGACTTGAAGAGATCTCCGTCAGCGACATAGCGGAGTACGCGGGGGTGAACCGCAGCACGTTCTACCAGCACTACTCGGACAAAGAGACGGTGCTCGCTGACGCACTTGACGCTCTCGCGGCGGAGGCCGGGGCGCAACTTGAGGCGATCGTCGAATGGACCCTCGTTCCGCCCGCCCCGCTGGTCACCTTTCTTGAGCACGTGGAGGCCAACGCCGACCTTTACCGGGGGGCCTTCTCGCATCCGGGCTCCACGGTTGTGTTGTCACGTCTGAGGGAGAACATCAGCTTGGCGGTCCACGACCTGGCAGATCGGCGTGCCGACCAGACCGTGCCGCTCGACATGGTGGCCGCGGGAGTGGCGGGAACCGTCATCGGGGTGATGTCGGCCTGGATGGCCCGCGATCCTCTGCCGCCCGCCCGGGACGCGGCCGTCTGGATCTGGCTCACCATCTTGGGCCCCCCTCAGGGCGGCGCCGCCCCTGTGGTCCCGCGGGTCGACTGACGCGGCGTCGGTCGCGTTCGGCCCCTGCGACGATGTTGCCCAGCCACCGGTTCAGGGGTCCGATTTCTGGCGCCAAAGGACGGTGTCGGCGGCTTTGGTGCGCCTTCCTGTCCATGCCGACCTCGTCCGACACCGTTGATGCCCACGCCGAGGCCGCACCTCACACGGTAGAACTGGGTCACAAGCGTGTTGTCCGCGGCCCTCACCATCGTGGTGTTGACGGGATCAGAGCTCGGCACCTCGGCGGCGATGATCCTGCGGCTCGGCTCAAGCACGAGGCCGCCAGGGCAATCATCGTCTTCTGGTGTGTGCTTGGCTTCGTCGCCGCGGAGCGCGCAGGTGCTCGTACTACCGAGGACGTATCGGTCTGACACTAGATGCCCTTGACCGCACCGCGTACACTGGAAC
>DGBM01000052.1:0-20452 GCA_002384765.1 Demequinaceae bacterium UBA4004 | reverse complement strand
GTCACAGCGGCAACCGGGACTTGCACTGTGACTGGGCCCATCTCACTTGCTCGCCTGATGCGGGTGGGGGGCCGAGAAATAGCTCTCAGGCTGCGCCCGGAGAAGCCCTGCTTTTGGACATGCGGACGCGGGTTCGATTCCCGCCATCTCCACTCATCCCTGCTCGTTGATGACAGCGGCCGCCGCACCCGGTTCGGGTGGGCGGTCGTTGTCGTGTGTGAAGTGATCGCGCCTCTAGGGATCGACTTCGATGAATTCTTTGTGAACGCTACGCAAGGAGGCTTACGCGGGGTCCTCCACTGCCGAAGAGCTCGTTGGAGGTGGCTGACATGATGGCCGAAGAGACCACGCTCGACCAGATGGTTGAACCGTGCCGGGTGGTCGACGCGACCACCACCTGCGCGTGGGTGGACGGGGAGTTCGCTGGCCCGTGGAATGGTTCATCGTTGCTCGTGCGGGCGACCGATGGCAGCATCGGGCTCCTCGGGCGCACCGCATTTCTCTCGCGAATGGCGGGTCGCTACGGCTATGGGAGATCCCTGTGGGGAAGGCGGCCCATCGCCGCTCTCGCGACGTGGGGAGTGCCGGTCGTCCGACGCAGCACCACGACGGTGCAGGCCGCGGCGCTGATTGTCGATAGTGCCCAGGGATACCGAGATCTTCCCGTCGTCGACGACGACGGGCAGCCCATCGGCATCGTGCGACCCATACGTGTCATGCGCGCCTTGGCAGAGCAGACCGCGCAGCGGGCGGCTACCGACGAGTTGACGGGAGTCGCCTCGAGGGCTCGCCTCATCGAGGAACTCGACCACCGCCTAGTCCGGATCGCTTCTGGCGAAGGCGCGGTAGCGGTGGCGTTCCTTGACCTTGACCGTCTCAAGCCGGTCAACGATCTTTATGGCCACACGATGGGAGACGCGCTGCTGAAGTCGGTGGCGCGCAGGCTCGCGCTGGCCATCGGGCCAGAGGGCCTGCTGGGCAGGCTTGGGGGCGATGAGTTCGCGGTGGTGATGTCGCTGAAGACTGCGCCGCAGAGGCGTCTTGAAGAGGAGGCCCTGGCACTCGGAGAACGGCTGCGCGCGGCCCTTGCGCGTCCCGATCCGACGTTGCCAACGCCGGCGGAATCCCGCGCCAGCATCGGAGTGGCCGTGACCTCGGGGCTAGCGGCAGACGGAGGTGCGTTGCTGAAAGCGGCGGACGAGGCGATGTACGCGGCCAAGGTCGCTGGCGGCGATCGGGTCCGGATCGGCGGGGCACTTGGGGGCGTTCGGCACGGCTTGCCCACCGACGACCTTGTGCTCGTCTACCAGCCATTCCTCGACGTCGAGACGGGGCGCGTCACTGCCGTCGAGGCGCTGCTGCGCGCTCGCCAGCCCGACGGCTGTCTCGAGTTCCCTGCGGAGCGGATGCAACAGGTGGCGCGCGCGGGCGCCGCACTAGAACTTGATCGGTGGGTGCTTTCTCAAGCGTGCGCCGCGATGGTCAGGTGGACGGGCAACGCCGACATGCAGGAGCCACCGCGCATCCACGTCAACCTTGCGCCGGAGTCAGTGGGCGCGCCGGTGCTGGCGGACGTGGTGTTGGAGGCCATCGACGACTCCGGCCTGGAGCGCGACCGCGTCTGCCTCGAACTGTCGGAGTACGTGGGCGTGGCCGACCTGGTGCGTGCGACGCCCCAATTGGCGACGCTTGCGGCTGCGGGAATCCGACTTGCGCTGGACGACATCGGTGCGACCCTCGGCGCTTTGAGAATGATTGGAACGTCTCTGCCGATCGAGTGCATCAAGGTCGACAGGTCCGTCATCGAGGGATGCGGCCGCGATGCGCCCTTTGATGTGGAGATGCTGTCGCTCGTGGCGCGCCTCGCGGAGCGCTTCCGGCTCGACGTGGTCGCTGAAGGGATCGAGACGGACGTTGAGGACGATGCGGTGCGCCGCAGCGGAATCCGCCAGGTTCAGGGCTTCCTGCACAGTAGACCGCTCACAGAAGAAGACCTCGTGGACTTCGTGAGCCGACGGGACGTCGCGGGCCTAGGACCCCGTGTCCGGTAATGGTTGGGCTGGCCCGGGGCGGCGGTTAGGCCGGTCCGGGGCCGTGGTGGCGTGCTGAGGGCCGTGCCTGGTGCTGGGCGGCGTCNNCGGTGCTCCATGCCGCGCTCGACGCAGGCATCACCTTCTTCGACACGGCCGACATCTACGGTGGTTGGGGCACGAGCGAGGCGCTCATGGCCGAGGTGCTGAGAACGCGCCGTGACGAGGCCGTGATCGCCACAAAGTTCGGACACGTGGAAATCGAGACGCCACTCGATGAGCGGGGCCCCAAGGGCTCGCGTGCCTATCTTCGCGCTGCGGTTGACGCGTCGCTCACCCGCATGGGAATCGAACACATCGACCTCTTCCAGCAGCACACGCCCGATCCCTCCGTGCCCATCGAGGAGACACTGTCGGCGCTCGCG
Source organism: Demequinaceae bacterium UBA4004 (assembly GCA_002384765.1). The sequence continues at coordinate 17,997 of DGBM01000052.1, read as the reverse complement.
GAACTCGTGGGCGAGGGAAAGATTCGCGCATACGGCCACTCCCAGTTCACGGCGGAGCAACTGTGGGCGGCCGACCGTGCAGCGGCGGAACTGGGGGTTCCCGCGTTCGCGACCAGCCAGGACGAGCTGAGCCTCGCCGCACGCGCCGTGGAGACAGATGGCAGGCTCGACGCCGCTACCGCGGCTGGCATGGCGTTCCTGCCATTCTTCCCGCTCGCCAACGGCCTCTTTACGGGCAAGTTCACGCGCACCGAGCGGCCGGAGGGAACCCGCATCACTCAGATCAGGCCGCACATCGCCGACGATGCCGACTGGGACGCCATGGAGGCATACCAGGCGCTCTGCGACGGGTGGGGGATTTCGATGCTCGACGCGACCATCGGCTGGTTCCTTGCCAAGCCAGTGGTGGGCTCCGTCATCGCGGGGGCCACCAGGCCTGATCAGGTGACGTCAAACGCCGCAGCTGCCTCGGCGTGGTCTCCCACGGCCGACGACATCGCGGCGATCGACGTACTGTTCCCTGCGGCCTGACCCCTGCCGGGCTAGGCGAGTCCGTGCCTGACGCGGCTCTGCTTCTCCTGAGACTTGAACAGGTTGAACCGAGGCAGGAACTTGTCCCAGTCGATGATGTGAGAGTCAATCTCGGGCCCGTCGATGCAGGCATGCTTGCGCACGGGCCTGCCATCGATCTCGACGGGAACCATGCAGGAGCCGCACATGCCGGTCGCGTCCACCATGATCGAGTTAAGGCTCGCCACACAGGGCACTCCATAGGGCTTGGTGAGGTCACTCACGGCCCGCATCATGAACGGGGGTCCGATGGTCACGACCTCGGCAATCGGGCGTCCCCTGCCCACCTTGTTCGCTTCGAGCATTTCCTCGAGCGGGCCGGTGACGAAGCCCTTGTAGCCGAGCGAACCATCGTTGGTCGCGTAGACCACGTCGAGCAGGTCGCCGTACGTGGCCTTGAGCTCCGTGACGCGTTCACCCTCGCCCACCCAGAACATCAGGTTCTCGCTGCGGAAGCCCGCAATGAGCGTGACGTGGTTGCCCAATTCGAGGTGTTTCCTGGCGATGGGGTAGACGGGGGGTAGACCGAGGCCGCCCGCCGTGAACACCACCGTGGAGTCGTCGGCGTGGCGCTCCACATGGCTGGGGAGGCCGAGGGGCCCCGCGATGCCCGCGAGGGTCTCGCCTACCTCCATCTTGTTCATGAGGATGCTTGAGGTGCCCATGCCCTGGATGACCAGGCAGATGGTGCCGGCCTTCGCGTCCCAGTCAGCCAGTGTGAGCGGAACCAGTTCGCCGCCGTCCCAGGGCAGGACGCGAACGAACTGACCGGCCTCGGCGGTGTCGGCGATGACGGGGGCGCGGACGGTGAACTCGACGATGCCGTCGCTCAACTGCCTCTTGGCCACGATGGTCGAGGCCGTCAGGCTGCGCTGCGTGTATGCGCCGGCCTTGACCACCATGTCGGCAACCTGGTCGCTTGGTACGTCAAGGTCGCCCAGGATCTCCCTCGCCGCGCTCTGACCGTCACCTGCCGCATTGACCGCTGTCGAGCCTCCACGGGCGGCATCGCCGCCGGTGTAGACGCCCTCGAGCGTGGTCTGCTGCGATCCCTCGGTCTCGAGTACGATCGTGCCCCACTTGGACGTTGCGAGGCGCGGTTCGGAGTCCTTGATGATCGGGTTGGAGGCGTTGCCCAGGGCCATGATGACCAGGTCTGCCTTGATGGTCTCGCTCTCGCCGGTACTGACGGGCTTGCGGCGACCGGAGTCGTCGGGTTCGCCAAGTTTCATCTGGTCGACCACTGCCGCCTTGACGAACCCGGTGTCGTCGCCGATGAACTCCGTCGGCGAGGCAAGCTGCTTGAGGGCGATACCCTCCTCCAACGCGTGGTGGAGTTCTTCCACACGGGCGGGCATCTCGGAGCGGCTGCGCCGGTAGACGATCGTGACGTTGCCGCCGAGGCGACGAGAGGTGCGCGCCGCATCCATCGCGGTGTTTCCACCGCCGATGATGAGGATCTCCTTGCCCTTGATCTCGGGCAGCGGGGTCTCGAACTCCTCTTTGAGGCCCTGCATGAGGTTCACCCGCGTCAGGAACTCATTGGCCGACATGACGTTGAGCAGGTGCTCGCCCGGCACATTCATGAAGCGAGGCAGGCCCGCTCCCGTGCCCACGAAGATCTTCCAGAAGCCGGCGTCGCGCAGGTCCTGGAGAGTAGCCGTCTTGCCCACCACAAAGTTCATGACGAACTTGCCGCCCAGCAGGCGGATCTTCTCCACCACATCGTCGATGAGGCCGTTGGGAAGACGGAACTCGGGGATGCCGTAACGAAGCACTCCGCCAAGCTTGTGGAATGCCTCGAATACTGTCACCGGGTAACCCTCAACGGCGAGGAGGTACGCGTTGATCAGGCCGGAGGGGCCGGAGCCGACGATGGCGACAGGCGGCTTGGTGCCCTGCTTCCAGGGGTCCGCGACGCTGGCGAAGCGCTCCTGGTTGGCGTTGGGGTAGAGCAGCTTCTCACGCTGCGGCAGGAAGAACTCGATCTGGCCAATCGACATCGGGACCTTGAGAATGCACGACCCCTGGCACTGGAGCTCCTGGGGGCACACGCGGCCGGTGACATCGGGCAAGGGGTTCGCGTCCTGAATGAGCTCGAGCGCCCCACGGAAATCGCCGTGGCCGATGAGATCGATCATTTCGGGGATGTGGATCCGCACGGGGCACCCGCCGATGCGCACATCCGTCGACTTCTGGAGGGAACCCAGTTCGCACGGGCGCTCCTCGCACTGCTTGTCACGCAGCACCTCGAGCCACACCAGCAGGTCCACCTCGCGCGCGCTGAGCCCCGTCTCCATGTAGCCGAGGTAGCCCTGATTGACGAGCTCGAAGTCCTCGGCCCGCACGTCGGGCTCACGGATGTAGGGCGGGATGGCCACGTTGGCGGGCCACGACGCGGAGAACCCCTCGAGCATCGGGTAGCGCGACGAGAGGACGCGATCCACGGCGCGAATGAACTTACGCTTCTTGCCTACGGGCAGGCCCCAGATGAAGCGCATGAGAACCGTGCTCGCATCACCCTCTCCCAGGAGCACCTTCCACAGCGTCTCGAGGAACTCGTCACTCAGTTCGGGCTGCTCGAACTCCCAGGCCACGGCCGCCACGCCATCGTCGATGAACAGGTCCCGGAACGAGGCGGGGTCTTCCACGAGCCGACGCTTCAGCAGATCGAGCTGTTGCTTGAAGGTCTCCACGCCGACCGACGTCTCCAGGCCCTCGACCTCGTCTGCGGTGGTTTCGAGCGAGCGCTGTGCGTCGAGATAGCGACGCACCTCCTCGTGACGGGTTCCGGTGCCCGCTACGGTGTCGTCGACGATGCTCATTTGATGATCTCCGCGTCACACGAGGCCTTGACCCTGTCAATGCGCTTTTGAAGATCGGGAGTCAACTGGACCGTGTCGAGCGCGCCGGGGACCATCGTCGCGACGGTGCGCGATTCGCCGTCGATGATGACGGTCTTCTTTTCGAAGAACTGGGGAAGTTCCTGGTAGCAGGTGCCGCAGTCATTGCACTTTGGCTCGTCTGCGGGATCCAGGTAGACGGGCCCCGTGCCCTCCTGCGCGACGTCGGCGCACGACGGATCCGCGGCCGTCGCGACGGCCGTCCCGCCACCTGGAGCGCCGGGCGCAGTGCCGCCGCCACGTGGTGCCACCTGGAGCGGCACAGCCGACCGCCCGCGTGCCGGTGCCTTGCTTGAGGCGGCAAGGGCCGACATGGCCGAGGCGATGTCGTCGAGCGAGCTTTCCCGCAGTTGCAGGACCTCCTCATACTGTGCCTTGAGTGCCTCAACCTCGGCGCGGTGGTCGCCTGTGAGTTGGTCTTCGTGTTGCCCGGCCAGGTACTGCAGCGTCTGCCAGAACCGCTTGCGGTCCTCAACAAGGCTGACAATCGCCTCGGAGCACGCCACCTTGATGAGGCGCTTGTCCGCGTCGGTCGCGTACACGAACGGCACGTGACCCTCGCGGTCGGCCAGGCTCATCTCGACGTAGTCGGCGATCGGGGTTGCCGTGACCTCCGCCTCGGACGTCAGCTTCTTGAACTGCTTCTTGAAGCGGACCTCGCCGAGCGCAAACTCGGCGGGCGTGAGGGGGGTGTCCATCAGTTCGAGTTGGCCGTTCTCGCCGATGTACTCGATGGTGCTGCTGGTCCACATCTTGCCGGGGTCGGGGTTGCCGTCGAGCGAGAACCGCTCGCGCAGCGTGGTGCCCTTGCTCGGGTCGTGCACAAACAGCGGGCTCATCCTGCTTTCCACTGCGAGTTGTGACCGGGAGTTGGAGAGGTCCTCTGCGATGCCGTTCTCGGTACCGCACGGGGTGTAGATATCCATCACTGCAGCGCCCGACTGATACGCGAGCATCCGCATGGACGTGGTCAGGAAGTGGCCGTGCATGGCGGTCGAGGCCGCGCTCGCGAACACGCCGGGGTGGAACGATGCGAGTAGCGCGAGGTCCTTGCGGCCCTCTTGCTTTCCGCCGTGCGCCTTGCCGAACCTGCTCAGGTCGGCATCTTGGCCGATGAAGCTGGCCGTCGATGCCTGCCCACCCGTGTTCGAGTAGGCGCCCGTGTTCAGCACCAGCATCTTGACGGGGGTGCCGCTCGCGAGCACGCGGGACATCGCCCCAAAGCCGATGTCGTAGCTCGCGCCGTCGCCGCCGATCGTGAGGACGTTCGGCATGAGCTTGCGCTCTTCCTCCGTGAATTCGTGCCACGACAGCGTGCTCAGCTCCTTGCCGTCCACCGCGGGGTCGTAGGCGTCGTCGAGCTCGAGTCGGGCCTGACGGACGGCCTTCACCTCACCCACCTGCTGGGTGGAAATACCCTCGTAGATGCCCGATGCGAGCGGCTGGGCGTCCTGGAACAGGCTGTTGACCCACGGGTCGAGGTACGGCGTGAACGGCATCGTCGATGCGTACACGGACGAGCAACCCGTCGCGTTGGCGACCACGGTGGGAGCGGGGCCGCCGCCGGTGGGCCCTGCCTCGGAGAGGTACAGGGCCTTGTCCAGTTCGACCAACAATCGGCCGAGGCGATCGCGGCGGTCCTTGTCATCGTCAGCGAGGCCGTCACGCTTGGCCTCGACACGCTCGATGAGGTCCTCGAGTTCCTCCACGTACGCGGCGCGACGCTCGTCGCCGAGCGCGCGGCTCATGGAGGTGACGAGCCGGATGGCCGTGACCTCGCCGCAGCCGCGGCAGGCGCCGTGGCCACCCGTCGTGGCGTAGTAGTTGGTGTGATCGAGCAGCATGCGCTTGATGTCGCCGTCGGGGCTCGTGGAGCCCGCGGTGAAGCGCTTGGGGGTATTGGGCAGCGTGCTCATGAAGGTGAACTGCTCTTCGAGCGTGGCCAGGACGTCCTCGGTTTGGTCGACCGTGGTGAGGGCGCCTGCGCCGCACACCTCGACGCACTGGAGGCAGCCCGTGCACTTCCACGGGTCCACCGCCGCGGAGAACAGGCCACCGCTGCCGGGAACTTCCTTCTCCATCGAGTCGAAGAACGGCCGCGTGCGCGCCACGGGGAAGGTCGCCAGAGCGGTGACCATGGCGTCCAGGTGGCGGCGCGTCGACTTGTCTGTGTCGAGTCCCTTTGCTGCTTCCGCGACGACGTCGGCGAAGGTGCGGTCCGTCTTGTCCTGACGGTACGACTCGCGGACGCGCTCGGCCAGCGGGTACACCTGCGCCCGGAGGCCCTCGCGTTGACCCTCTGTCGCGTCGATGCTCGCGATGCCCGCGAGGAGCAAGTCGTGGATCTCGTGAACCGTGTTGGGGATCGCGACGTCGGGGCAGACCATCGCGCAGTCGAGGCAGCCCGTGCACTTGGACGCGTTGAAGATCGGCGCGACGCGACGGAACAGGCCCTTGTCCTTGGACGCACCGGTTCCCACCGGCATGAACATTCCGGTACCAGGCAGAACGGGAGACTCGCCGATGGTGCCCTCGCGGAAGGGGCGCGCCATCAGGTCCTCGTAGTAGGCGGGGTCGAAGAGGTTGCTTGAGCGGGGCTCGGCGGCCGTGGGGCACATCGAGGCGGAAATGGCTCCGGTGCTCAACAAGGGGGTGTAGTGCTTCTTGTCGGCCTCCACGAATTCGGCCGCGTCGTAGTCGACCAGGGCCGTCGCGGCGATGCCATCCTTGATGACGGACATGTTGGCGTCAACCACGGCGTCGCCCTTGCCGCCGAACTTCTTGGCGATCTGGGCGCGCACCTTCTCGAGGATGTCCTCCTCCGAGGCACCCGAAGACACCCGGTCGACGTGGCCAGCCACCGCGCCGATGAACGCGATGCCCATCATGCGGGTCTCAAGCTCGGCCGTCGGCGCGTGCTTCTTTGCCACGGTGAAGGCGTCGACGACCAGGAAGTTGATCTTCTTGTCGCGGATGGTGCGCCGCGCGTAGGACGGCATGCCGCGCCACACGTCGATCGGGGCCAGGTTGGACTGCAGGATGAACGTGCCGCCTTCGACCAGGCCCTTGAGCGGGTTGGTGTGGACGAAGGCCTGGTGGTCGGGGGAGATGACCACCTCGACGTCTTCGAGTTCCGCGTTCGTGAAGAGCACGGGCTCGGGGCTCAGGGTGATGTAGTAGTTGGTGGGCGCGCCGCTCTTCTCGGAGCCGTACTTGGGCGCCGACTTGGAGTGCATGTCGAGCACGCCGGCCAGGATGTCGGTCAGCAGCTTGCCCGTCGCGACCGTTCCGTAGCCGCCCACGGAGTGGAAGCGGATCCGCAGCGCGGACTCGGGGAGCAGGCCCATCGGGTTGTCTTGCGTTTCGAGCGCCATGGCCTCGGTCTCGGGGTATGCCGCACGCAACGTGTCTTCGAGCGCTGCGAGCGTCGGCACCGAGTCCTTGCCAAAGAACTGCGAACCCAGGTAGATGAGGGGGGTGTTCTTGCCGTCGGCCATGTGCTTGAACGCGGCGATCAGGTGACGCGGCTGCACGTCGTGGCCGCCGAGACCGAAGATCGCGGTGGTGAGTGACGGTGTCTGCGCCATCGCTGGGATGCCCGCGTGCTGCGGACGTTCGGCATTGGCGCGGGCCTTGAACAGCGACTGGGTCACGGCGCGGGTCAGGGCGGTTTCGTCAGAGCGCTCAAGAACCATCACGGACTTGGCCGACGCCAAGGCCTCGATGAGTTCGGCCTCGGGGAACGGCTGCAGGGCCTTGACGGACACGACGCCCACCTTGAGACCCTGCGAGCGCAGGTAGGGGAGCAGGGCGCGGACGTCGTCGGTGATCGACCCGAGGCCGATCATGACGTAGTCGGCGTCCTCGCAGTCGTATGCCATGACGGGCTTGTACTCGCGGCCCGTGAGCGCGGCGTACTCCTCCATCGACTGGCGAATGAGCGCGGGCACGGCGTTGGCGAAGTGCGTGCGGTGGTCAACGGCTCCCGCCTGGAAGTCGGGCTGGTTCTGCACGGTTCCGGTGACGCCGGGGTTGTGGAGGTCCACCAGCGCGGGAACCCGCTGCCGGGTGCCCTTCTCGTCGGAGTTGACCCACTGCCGGCGCCACTGGGCCTGCAGTTCAGCCGGGATCCACTCCAGCGTTGCCTGCACCAGGTCTCCCGCAGTGTCCGCCTCGATCGCGTCCGCTGCGCTGGCAAGGTGTTCGCGCACTGCGGCGAGCGCCTCTGCGGTGAAGTCGTTGGCATGCCGGTTCAGGTACTCGTTCAGCTGGAAGACGCGCCCCTTGGCGCCGAACAGCATCTCCTGCGCCACCGTCGGCGACTTGATGCGGCCCGAGGGGTCGCCGAGGTAGTCGCGCAACAGCTCGGGCTCCGGCAGGAGGGCCTCGCTCATCACGTGGCTGGTCGCGAATCCGTCCATCGCGTTGGTGACGGGGATGAGGGATAGCGCCGACGTGCGGTACGAGATCGCGGCGAGGTCGGCGGCTTCCTGGGGGTTGGAGCCGAACAGGATTGTGTAGCCAGACGGCAGCAACGCGTAGACGTCGTCGTGGCCCGCCATCACGTTGAGCGAGTGCTTGGACACGACGCGTGCGGCGACCTGTAGCACGAAGCCGCCGATCTTCTTGCCGACGGTGACGTAGTGAGACTCCATCGCGTACAGGATGCCTTGGCTCGACGAGGCGTTGGAGATGTACTCGCCGCCGGTCAGCGCCGCGCCCAGCGCGCCACTCTGCGCGGAGTGCTCGCCTTCGGTCTCCACAAAGAAGGGGTGCTTGCCCCACACATTGAGTCCGCCGTCCGCGCGCGCCTGCTCAAAGAGCTCCGCAATTTCGGTGGACGGGGTGATGGGATACCCGATGACCCCTCCGCAGACGTGTTTCATCACGTGCGCGACGGCACCGTTTCCGTTGATGACGGTCGGGAGGCCGGGGTACTGGGGCAATGTTGATGTCATGGTGAAGCCTGTTCGGTCCAACGCGCACGAAGCGAACAATGACGAACAGCTCCGAGAGCCGGTGGGGCCTTCCAGGAAGGCGATCCGAGGGCTGCCTCTTCGCGATCCTCACATCCGCATGGAACACCTTCAGGCTAGGTTGCGTGTCCCGAAAAGTGCGTGCCCTTGGTCCCATGTCCAGGGACCTGGTCCCAGATGTAGGGAAGCACCCCAGGTCAGTGCCTCTTAGCCGCGTCCGAGAGCGACGCGCTCGGGACAATCGAACGGGTCACGCGCGGCGAGACCGACGCGGTTGAGGTACTGGACCACGATCACGTAGGACGCGACGAGCGATGTCTCGGTGTAAGGCAGATCCAATTTGGAGCAGTATTCGCGGACGATCTCCCTGGTGCGCAACAGGTGTGGGCGAGCCATGTTGGGGAACAGGTGGTGCTCAATCTGGAAGTTCAGCCCGCCCATGAGGATCGACATGGTCCATCCGCCGCGGATATTGCGGCTGGTCAGCACCTGCTTGGACAGGAAGTCCATCTTGACGTCCTCGGGAACGATCATCATGCCCTTGTGGTTGGGCGCGAACGACGCTCCCATGTACACGCCGAAGACGGCCATCTGGACCCCGAGGAAGGCGAAGGCCATGCCGAGCGGCAGGAACAGGAACAGGGGGACGAGGTACAGGCCAAAGTGCAGTGCGATCGCAGGAAGCTCCGTCCACTTCTGACGGCGCGTGCCCTGGGTGGCGAGTGAGACGACCGACCGGTAGTGGAGGTTGAGCCCCTCCATGGTGAGAAGCGGAAAGAACAGCCAACCTTGGCGCTTCACGATCGACTTCACGATGCCGGTAGCCGTCGCCGCGTCTGCCTCAGTGAACCTGATGGTGTCACTCGCGATGTCGGGGTCCTTGCCCATCTGGTTCGGGTTTGCGTGGTGACGCGAGTGCTTGTTCATCCACCACTGGTGGCTGATGCCGACCACCAGGGTGCTCAGCAGGCGACCCACGCGGTCATTCGCGGGCCCAGACACAAAGATCGCGCGGTGCGAAGCCTCGTGTCCGAGGAAGGCGATCTGGGTGAGGACGACGGCCAACGCGCCGGCCATGAGCAGTTGGAACCAGGAGTCGCCGAGCAGGATGATTCCGGTGATCACGCCGCCCATCGCAAGCGTCAAGATGGTGCCATAGATCGCGTAAAACAGGTAGGAGCGGGCCAGCAAGCCCGTGTCGCGCACGGTGGACGCCAACTCGGTGAACGAGCGGGTCACGTGGTTCACATGCGCCTGGGACGTGGATTGGGACGTGGAAGTCATGCCTCTCCTAAAGTGTCTTGAGGCGGCTTGCCACCTGCGGTTGGAGCCCACGCGCGCGGCGCGACTGGCTTCACCCTACGTGAGCGTAGGTTTCCCGTCACCGGTGTTCGGCAAATACCCCTCCTGTGGGGGATACGCGGTCTCCAGGTAATCTCGACCGGTGAGCATCGCCATCGCAGCCACGCTCGTTGGCCTGGCCGCTCTCGCGTGGAGCGCCGACCGCTTTGTCGACGGTGCTGTGGCGGTGGCCCGCTACTTGGGCATGGCCCCGCTACTCGTCGGCATGCTCGTCATCGGTTTCGGCACCTCCGCCCCGGAACTCGTGGTCTCCGCGTTCGCCGCCGCTACCGGGGCACCCGAGATCGCGCTCGGCAACGCCCTGGGGTCGAATGTGGCCAACATCGGCCTCATTTTGGGGGTGACGGCGCTGCTCACTCCGGTGCTGGTGCACCGTGGCATTGTGCGCAAGGAGCTGCCAGTACTGCTCGGCGTGACCTGCCTCGCCGGCGGCCTCATGCTCGACAGGGAATTGGCGAGGTTCGACGCCGTGGTGCTCGTGGTAGTGCTCGCCGCGCTGGTCGGGTGGTCAATCTGGCAGTCCCGGTCGGTGGCCGACGACGCACTCGCGCATGACGTTGGGGTGGAGGCAGAGTCACACCACCTCACGCGGCGAGCGGCATGGATGTGGCTTGTCGTGGGGATCGTGCTGCTGGTGATGTCGTCACGAGTTCTGGTCTGGGGTGCCGTCGGCATCGCCGAACGACTCGGCTGGTCGGATCTCGTGATCGGCCTCACCGTCGTCGCCATCGGAACCTCCGCGCCCGAGCTGGCGTCGTCGATTGCCGCGGTACGCAAGGGCGAGAACGACCTCGCGCTTGGCAACATCATCGGCTCCAACCTGTTCAACACCCTTGGCGTGATCGGGCTGGCAGGGCTGATCACTCCCGCCGCGGTGCCGCCGGAGCTCATGACCCGGGACCTGCCCGTGGTGCTTGGACTGACGGTGGCGCTGGTGGTGTTCGCGATCTGGCCCGTGGGCAAGGGTCGCGTGACACGGATCGAGGGCGGAGTGCTGGTCGCCGCCTTTGTCACGTACCTGGGCGTGCTGCTCGCCACCGCCTGACGCTCGCCCTTGCGCGAGAACGTGCCCACGAACCCGCCGCCAGCTCCCGGTCTTCCGTATGGAGTGGGGTATCGCACCCNNGGGGCCTACGCAAGCGTTTTGGAAAGACTCAGGCGGTCGATGGCATCGACCTTGACATCCCCGTCGGCTCGTTCTTTGGGATGCTTGGCCCCAACGGGGCCGGAAAGACGACCACGCTGTCGATTGCGACGGGGCTTCTGACGCCCGACGCGGGTCAGGTGTTCGTCCACGGGGTGGACCTGTGGCAGTACCCGGACGTCGCCAAGCCGATGCTTGGGGTGCTACCCGATGGGCTGCGCACCTTCGACCGACTCACCGGCGGAGAGCTGATCTCGTATGCGGGGGTGTTGCGCGGTCTGGACCCTGCGGTGGTGCGGGAGCGACGTGATGACCTCTTGGCTGCGCTCGACCTCGGGAGTGCGGCGGGAACTCTAGTCGCCGACTTCTCGGCGGGAATGGCCAAGAAGGTTGGCCTCGCGTGCGCGCTCGTGCACGCGCCCAAGGTGCTCGTTCTCGACGAGCCGTTCGAGGCGGTTGATCCCGTGTCAGGCGCCGCAATCCGCTCCATCCTCCAAGCCTTCGTGGCCTCGGGAGGCACCGTCGTCATGTCGTCTCACGTCATGGCTCTCGTGGAGCGGTTGTGTGATCGGGTCGCGATCGTCGGTGCCGGCCGCATCCTCACCGAGGGCATCCTCAATGACGTGCGCGGGACCGGCGACTTGGAGGCGCGGTTCGTGGAACTGGTGGGCGAGACCAGTGAGCAGAGGGACCTGTGGTGGTTGCAACAATCCTGAGCCTCAGGTGGCGCATCGTGCGCCACCAGTTCCAGCGCGATCGGTGGCGGCTCCTGTTTGTTGCGGCGGGGGCGATCTGGTCGGTTTCCCTGATCCCGTCGCTGCTGTTCGCGAGCCTGGCGCTGAGCACGCGCACCCCCGACATCAAGCAGGATGCGCTGGTGGCCGTTGGAACCCTTCTCGCGTTTGCCTGGGTCGCGGTGCCGTTGCTGGCGACCGGCGTGGACGACTCGCTCGACCCCGCGCGTTTCGCGCCGTGGGGGATACCTCCGCGCCGTCTCATGCCGGGAATCGTCGCCGCCGCGTTCACGACTGTTCCCGCCCTCTTCTTCGCCGCCGTCGCGGCCGTCATGGCCTCTGCGTGGAGGGGAGAGGCCCACACGACATGGGTCCTGGTGGTCGCGTGTGTGGGCGCGGCTCTGTCGCTGGCGACCTGGGTCGCGTCCGCGCGGCTGGCGGCACTGTGGGCCACCCGCTTGCTCGCGACGCGCGCCGCGAAGGCGGTGCTGGCTGGACTCGCGATCGCCGCGCTCGCGCTGGTGGGTGCGACGATCTCCGTGGTGCGCGCCGATGGCCTCGATTCCTTCCTCGGCGGCGAGGTTGCGACGGCGTTGACGGCGCTTGCCCGCACGCCGTGGGCGGCCGGATTCGCGGCGCCAAGCGCCGTGGCGATGGGCAACCCGTGGGGCGCCGTATGGCGACTCGCGATGGTGGCGGCGTGGCTCGTGACGCTGCTGGCGGCGTGGCGTTCCGCGGTGGAGCACTCGCTCGTGAATCCGGTATCGCGATCGGGAGGACCCATGCGCACGAGCGACAACATCCTCGCCGCCGTGGAGCGAAGGATCCCCGGGTGGCGAGCGACGTCCACCACGCGCGCCGTGCTCGCGCGCTCCGCCAGGTCGTGGCGGATCGACCCCAGATATGTCGCCCAGGTGGTCGGCGCCGTGGCCATGCCGACGTTCTTGGGTGGCGTCGCGGTGGCCGCACTGGGTTCGCGCGGGCCGTGGCTGTTCGCTGTGCCCATCGTTCTGGCAGTCACCATCGGGTGGGGTCGTCACAACGACCTCGCCTACGACTCCTCGGCCGTGTGGCTCGACATCGTCTCCGGCGTGCGCGGCGCCCAGATGACCCGGGGGCGACTGCTTGCGACGGCGGGATGGGCGATGCCGGCAGTGGCGGCGATGTGCCTCGTCGCCGCAGGTGTCACGGGACGCTGGGCGGCTTTGCCGTCGGTGTCGCTCGTCGCGATCGGGGTGCTGGGAGTCGGCCTCGGCATCGCCGCCGTGTCATCGATCCTGCTGCCCTATCGGGTTCCCGCCCCGGGCGAGAGTCCGTTTGGCGCGGAGACCGGCTCGATCGGCGCGAGCCTTGGCGCCCAAGCGGCGTCGTCTCTCGTCACCGGGGTGGCCGTCCCCATCGTGGTGGCCCCCTTGGTTGCCGCCTTCGCGTGGGGCGGGCCGTGGTGGTTCGTGTCGGCCGTGGTGGCTGTGGTGTGTGGCGTCGGCGGCGTGTGGGGCGGGACCCGCATCGCCGGTGCGCTGTACGAGAGACGCCAGGGTCGCCTGATCGGAATGATTTCTTAAGGCAGTTCCGGGCCGCACGCCCTACGATGGGGTCATGAGCGAGACTACTGACGCGCCCACCACGGGCGGCTCCCTGTCGACCATCGAACGTACGCGCGAGCGCGAAGCGGTGGAGCCAGGCGACGCCGAGCGATTCTCCCACTATGTGCGCAAAGAGAAGATTCTTGAATCGGCCATGACGGGCGAACCCGTGATTGCGCTGTGCGGCAAGGTGTGGACCCCCGGCCGTGACCCTAAGAAGTTCCCCGTGTGCCCCGCGTGCAAGGAGATTCTGGACGCCGCATACGGTTCGGACGACCCCTCGGCCGACTGACGCGCGATTCCTGCCCCGTGAACAGTGCTGCACGGCCGTACCCTGGTGGGGTGTCCACGCAGCAGCAAGGCTCCACCGATGTCGTCGTCGAATCGCGACTGGACGATACGTGGGTGACGATCGTGTGGAACGACCCGGTCAACCTGATGTCCTACGTGACCCACGTGTTCCAGAGCTACTTTGGATGGCCACGCGCGGTGGCGCAGGCGCGGATGCGCGAGGTCCACACCCAAGGCAAGACCGTGGTCTCGTCCGGAGGTCGGGAGAAGATGGAGGTCGACGTCCAAGCGATGCACTCCTTTGGCCTGTGGGCGACGATGCAGCGGAGCGGCCGGTGAGAGGGTTTGAGGCCCGGGGCGACGTCGCCGTGGCGGAGTTGGACTCCGAGGAACGCGCCGTGGTCGCGCGCGTCATCGCCGACGTGGGCCTGCTGCTCGACGGAGAGTCCTTCGGCATGGAGCGCGAGCAGCACGAAGATGCCGAAGAGGAGCTGTTCCGGCATTTGCGCGGCTTCGAAGCGGCGCTGAGCGACCCTGAGGATCCCGCCGTGCTACGGATTCTTCCCAACGCCGCTCCCACCGACCGCGAAGTCGCGGACGAGTTCCGCCGCCTCACCGAACCGGAGTTGCGCGCCACCAAGGTGGATCGCCTGAGGGTGATGTGGCGCGCCTTGAGCGAGGACGGCCCCGAGTGGGAAGTGGCAGCGGATCAGGCGATGGCCACGGCGGCGGCGTTGACAGATGTGCGGCTCGTGCTGGCCGCCCGGCTCGGGCTCGACACGGACGAGGACGCGGAAGCGCTGCATCGGGAGCTCGAGATGGCCGAGCGCGCGGTGGCGACGGGTGATGCCTCGAACCTTGCCGTCGATCCGGAGAGGATCTGGCTGGGCATGCTGTACCAGGCGCTGTCGTGGCTTCAGGAATCCTTGATGACCTACGTGATGAGGGACGATGTCTGACGCGCCGATCGGTGTCTTTGACTCGGGAGTGGGCGGCCTGACGGTGGCCCGCGCGATCATGGACATGATGCCGCACGAGTCCATTCACTACGTGGGCGATACGGCTCATGGGCCGTACGGGCCCCTGCCGATCTCTCAAGTGCGAGAGCACGCCCTCACGATCATGGACGCGCTCGTGGAGGACGGCGTGAAGCTCCTGGTCATCGCATGCAACACGGCGTCCGCGGCGGTGCTCCGCGACGCCAGGGAGCGCTTCTCGCGCGAACGCGGCGTGCCGGTGGTGGAGGTGATCGTCCCGGCGGTGCGACGCGCCGCGAGCCTCACCAGGTCGGGTCGCGTCGGCGTCATCGGCACGGTGGCCACCATCACGTCGGGCGCATATGACGATGCTCTCGCCGCGGCCCCCAGCGTGCGCGTGACATCCCAGGCCTGCCCCCGATTCGTGTCCTTCGTGGAACAGGGAATCACCTCCGGCCCCGAGGTGATCGCCGTCGCCCGCGAGTATCTGGCTCCGCTCCAGGAGGCGGGTGTTGACACCCTCATTCTGGGGTGCACTCACTACCCGATGCTGCAAGGCGCCTTGTCGTATGTGATGGGCGAGCAAGTGACGCTCGTCGACTCTGCCACGGAGACCGCGATGGATGTCTACCGCGCGCTCGCGGCCGCGGGACTCGAGCGCCAATCGCCGGAGCCTCCCGACCACCACTTCTACGCGACGGGACCCACCGAGTCTTTCGAGGTGCTCGCCCAGCGTTTCTTGGGACCGATTGTCCGCATCGTGGAACCGTTGCGCGCATGAGGCTGACGATCATCGGCTGCGCCGGTTCCGTCGCCGGCCCGGACCAGCCCGCGTCCAGCTACCTGCTCGAGGCGGACTTCGCCGGTCGCACGTGGCGCCTCCTGCTTGACCTTGGCGCGGGCGCGGTCGGCCCGCTTCAGGCCATCGTCGATCCCGCCACGATTGATGGCATCCTCGTCAGCCACGGCCACCCCGACCACTGCGCCGACCTTGCGTCGCTGTCGGTGCTGCTCCGCTATGGCCCTGCGCAGGGTACCGACCTTGCGCCCATTCCGCTGTGGGGGCCGGAGGGCATCGACGAGCGGATACGCCAGGTGGAGGGCTCGAGTGACGATGCCGGGCTGGCGCCGTTCGCATGGTCCGCCCTCGCACCGGGTGAGAGCCGGTCGCTGGGGCCGTTCACCGTCACCGCGGCACGCGCGTGGCACCCCGTCCCCGCGCTCGCCTATCGCATCGAGGGGCCGTCCGAGTCCGGCGTTCCGGCGACCCTGGTCTTCACAGGGGACACCGACCTGTCTGACGAGGTGGTCGCGGTGGCCGCGGGTGCCGACCTCTTGCTCGCCGAGGCGGGCTGGGCCGACCGCGCCGAGAATCCGCGGGGAATCCACCTGACGGGCGCCCAAGCGGGGGAGGTCGCCAGTCGGGCGGGAGTGCGGCACCTGGTGGTGACTCATATCCCTCCGTGGGCGAGCGTGTGGGGAACGCTCGAGCAGGCCCGTGCAGAGCATGCGGACGCGACGCTGGCCAGGCCCGGCCGCGTGTTCGAGGTCTGAGCCGGCGCTAGGCTCGTCGCATGACTCGATTCGACGGACGCAACCCTGACCAACTCCGCCCGGTAACCTTCGAGCGCGGCTTCCAACGCGCCGCCGAGGGCTCCTGCCTGGTGACGTTCGGTCACACGCGCGTGCTGTGTTCCGCGTCGTTCACGGCGAGCGTGCCTCGCTGGAAGAAGGGTTCCGGAGAGGGCTGGGTGACCTCCGAGTACTCGATGCTTCCGCGCGCCACGAACACGCGCAACGACCGCGAGTCGGTGCGAGGCAAGATTGGCGGCCGCACGCACGAGATCTCGCGGCTGATCGGCCGGTCCCTGCGCGCGATCATCGACGTCAAGGCCCTGGGCGAGAACACGATCGTGGTGGACTGTGACGTCCTCGATGCGGATGGCGGCACCCGCACCGCGGCGATCACGGGAGCCTACGTGGCGCTCGCGGACGCGGTGACGTGGGGCAAGGCGCAGGGCGCGATTCCCGCCGACGCTGCAGCGCTGTCAGGCTCGGTGAGCGCCGTGTCGGTGGGCATCATCGACGGCACGCCCATGCTCGACCTGCCCTACGAGGAAGACGTGCGTGCGGAGACCGACATGAACGTGGTGATGACGGGCGGTGGACACTTTGTCGAGGTTCAGGGAACCGCGGAGCGCGCGGCGTTTACCAAGGCCGAGTTGGACGATCTGCTCGAACTGGCGACGTCGGGCAACGCCGAACTGGCGCGCCTGCAGGCGGCCGCCCTGGGCCTGTAATGGCCACGGCACCTCGGCTCGTGTTTGCGAGTCACAACCCGCACAAGCGCGACGAGGTGTGGGCCATCCTTGAGCCGCTGCTGCCAGGATGGACCTCGGCCGATCTTGCCTCGGCGAGCGACTTCGACGTGCCCCCTCCCGTCGAGGACGGCGTGACCTTTGCTGATAACGCGCTCGTCAAGGCGCGCACCGCGTGTCTTGCCACCGGTTTGCCGGCCGTGGCGGATGACTCCGGATTGGCGGTCGACGTGATGGGCGGGGCGCCGGGCATCTTCTCGGCGCTGTGGTCTGGCGTCCACGGGGCCGACGAACAGAATGTGCGTCTCCTGCTCGCGCAGTTGGAAGACATCCCCGACGCCCACCGCGGCGCCGCGTTCGTGTGCGCCGCCGCGCTCGTGACGCCCGAGGGACACGAGGTGGTGCGCGAGGGTCGCATGGAGGGGCGCATCGGGCGTGAGGCCGCTGGCGGCGGCGGCTTTGGCTACGACCCGATCTTCATTCCCGCGGGCTATGACGTGACGGCGGCGGAGTTGACGGCCGCGCAGAAGAACGCGATTTCGCATCGGGGAAAGGCCTTCGCCGCCCTGGCCGCGCGTCTCGCGGTGCTCTGACCCTGGGCACGTCCGCGACACCGGGGCTAAGGGCCCCACTCGGGGCCCTCCCCGTCCGTACGATGGGAAGCGGAGGCGTCTCATGACGTTGCTCAGCATTCTCGACCGGTTCCGCCCCGCGGGCGCGCCCGGCTCCGTCGGGGTGGTGGGTGTGCCCGCCGTCGACAACATGGGTCCCGCCAGCGAATTGGCGCCGGTCTTCGCCGCCCTCGAGCCGGAGGTCGCCGCCTGCGCCGAGCAGGTGGCTGCGGCCCGCAACGCCGCACGCTCGAGCATCGATGCCGCGCACGAGCACGCCGCTGCCCTCCTGGCCGAGGCTCACCTCCGGGCTGACGCGGCCCGCGCGGGAGCTGCGTCGGCGGTCTACGACGAGGCGACGGCCGGTGACGCCGCCCGGCTGGCACATGCCCACGAGCAGGTCGCCCACATCGAGGCCCTTGGGCAAGGGAGGGCCCAGGCCCTGGCCTCGCGCCTGGCGGAGGCGCTCGTCGACCCGGGGACGGGGACGTTGCCGTGAACGCCGACTGGGTGGCCGCATCGGTG
>DGBM01000221.1:1663-2995 GCA_002384765.1 Demequinaceae bacterium UBA4004 | reverse complement strand
CGCCCCGCAGAAGTCGTTCGCCTCCGACGGCGGCCTGTGGTTCGCTCTGGCGTCTCCGGCCGCTGTCGAGCGCATCGAGCGGATCGCGGCAAGTGGCCGATACATTCCGCCGTCGCTGTCGCTCGCCGAGGCGGTGAGCAACTCCCGCGCCGATCAGACCCTCAACACGCCCGCCATCAGCACCCTGATCATGATGCGCGCCCAGCTCGCATGGATGCTGAGTCAAGGCGGCCTCGCCGCGATGGCCACCCGGTCCAGGGCCTCCTCCGCAGCAATCTACGCGTGGGCCGAGGCTCGCGACTTCGCCTCCCCGTTCGTGGCGGACCCCGCGCATCGTTCACCGGTGGTCGCGACGGTTGACCTGGTCGACGACCTCGATTCCGACGAGGTGCAGGCGGTGCTCCGCGCGCACGGCATCGTTGACGTGTTCCCGTATCGCAAGCTCGGGCGCAATCAACTGAGAATCGGCGTCTTCCCTGCGGTTGACACGGCCGACGTCGAGGCGCTGCTCGCGTGCATTGACTGGGTGGTCGACCACCGTTGACGACGCCGACGCCGACCCCCACCCCAGCGCCGACGTGGCGCCGATGGGCCCCGCCGCTCACGTTGGTGGTCCTGCTGGCGTTGGCGGCGGCAACGATCGCTCGCGCCGCGATACCCCCCGCCGACGACGTCGCGGCCGAGATTCACGCGCCCGCCGGACGGGCCCTCATCCCGGAGCTTGCCGCACCCGTCCCGACTGCGAGCCCCGAGCCCTTCGTATCGCCTCTTGAGATCGTGCTGCCGCCACCGCCAGCGGCGGAGTCGCCTCGGACGGGCTCGTCGGGAGGATCCTCCGGCGGGGGGTCAACCGGCGCTGGCACCTCGGTAGGCACCGACTACGTGGCGTTCTGCAACGCGGGCGGCGGGGCGAGTGCCACTGCCTCCACGGTAAATGGGCTGCTCGCCGCCGCCAATGCGGAGCGTGCGCGATTTGGTTTCCGTGCGCTCAGTTGGAGTGGCCCGCTGGCGGGCGCCGCTCAAAGTTGGTCCGAATCGATGGCGTCGAAATACAACCCCGCCTCACCGGGCGGCGCGTTGACGCACGGAAACACGCCCAGCTCTGGAGGGCAGAACGTCGCAGCCGCCTGGACCACGGGCGGCTCCATGAGTCAGTCCTCCGCGATCGGCAGGGCCCATTCAGGCTGGATGGCATCTTCGGGCCACTGCAAGAACATCCTCAACCCCAACTGGTCCGTGATGGGCGCCGGAAGTGCCCCGAGTTTCGATGGCAAGGCCTGGTACACGACCGCGAACTATCAGTAGCGCACTCGCCCGGCTCACGCCCGGCGC
>DGBM01000221.1:0-1596 GCA_002384765.1 Demequinaceae bacterium UBA4004 | reverse complement strand
TTCAGGCTCGGGCGCCGTCTCGGCCTCTGGTTCCGGATCGGGCGTGACCAAGTCAAGCGCGTCCACGGCGGCTGAGTCGACCACCGGGTCCACTGCCGGCCACTCGGAGGAGCGCCGCTCAGCGTCGGTCTGCGAGTGCGCTCCACAACCGTGGTCCATGCTCACCACGCGCCCATCAGAAGGCGACCACTCGTTGGCGCACACGCCGAACATCGTGCGCAGAGAACCCGCGATGGGCACCATAAACGCGCACGTCGAACACGCGGCGCCCGCCGCCACCGCCGAAGCCGCAGTCGGTCCGTGCGAGCCTCGGTACCAGCGGTTGGCGGTGGCCTCGCGCGCCTCGGGCGCGAGCACCCGCTCGCGTCCCAGGCCAAACTCGAAATTCGCGATCGCGTCGCGGTCCTCGTCGCCCGTCTCGGTGTAGCCGGGGATAAGCCTGTGATCCTCCGCCTGATAGGGCAGGATCATGCCGGGCTCAAGATCGCCAGGCTGCACGCGCTCCGACCACGGCACCCAGGTGGGGGCAAGGAGGGCATCGCTCCCGGGCAGCAGGGCCGACTCGCACACCGTCACCGTGTCGTCCATGACCGCAAGATCGACTGCCCATTCCCAGCCGTGATAGCCCGGCAGTGCACAGGCAAAGCGCACCGAAACCAGGCCGTCGGCGCCCGGCTCGCTGCCGAGCATCGGCCCCACGGACGATGCGTCGCCAGCGGTGTCCACCACGGCCGCGCGGGCCGCTTCGGTAATGCGGTCCTCGACTGCGACGGCCATCAGGCCTCCAACTGTTCTGCCACGGCGCGCAACACAGACGCCACCTGCTTACCCTTCGCCGCGTCAGGGTAACGTCCCTTGCGCAGCGAGTTGGAGACACCGTCAAGCATCTTGATCAGGTCCTCCACGATCATGGTCATGTCGTCCGTCGGCTTGCGCTGGGCTTGAGCGACGGAGGGCGCCTGCTCGGTGATGATGACGCTCATGGCCGAGGGTCCGCGTCGACCGTCTACGACGGAGTACTCGACCTTGGTGCCCTGGCGGGGAGATGCTACGCCGTCTGGAAGCGCGGAGGCATGCAGAAACACCTCGTCGCCCTCGTCGCTGGCGATGAAGCCGAACCCTTTGTCGGCGTCAAACCACTTCACTCGTCCCGTTGGCACGCGCACCTCTCCCACGCGCCGCAGGCGCAGCGCGTGTCCCAAGTCTACAAGGGCAACGGCCCGTCCACGGGCGCGCTTCCCAGCGAACTCCCAGGCTGTCGCGCCACACTGGTCGCATGACTCAGCAGCCAGCCCGCATCCTGGTGGTCGACGACGAACCCGACCTGCGCGACCTGCTCGCTACGTCACTCAAGTTCGCTGGTTACACGACGCAGGCCGTGGCCTCGGGACAAGCCGCCCTTGATCAGCTGCTGCACTCCGCAGCGGACCTCGTGGTGATGGACGTGATGATGCCGACGATGGACGGGTTTACCGCCGTGCGCAAGCTACGGGCCCGAGGAGACACCGTGCCCGTGCTGTTCCTGACTGCGCGTGACGCGCCCGAGGACGCCTTGGCGGGCTTCAGCGTGGGCGCCGACGACTACGTCACCAAGCC
>DGBM01000275.1 GCA_002384765.1 Demequinaceae bacterium UBA4004 | reverse complement strand
GACATGCTCGACAAGGTCGTGCAGGTCAATGGCAAGAAGGCGCTGGTGCTGAAGTCGCGCCGCCGCTACAAGGTCAAGGCCGCGAACCGTCGCGCTGGCCGCGGCCTCTCCGGTGACCTAATCCTCCTCGATGAGCTCCGCGAGCACCAGTCGTGGGATGCGTGGGGCTCGATCACGAAGACCACGATGGCCCGGGCGATGGCTCTCATTCTGTGCCTGTCCAACGCGGGCGACGCGACGAGTGTCGTCCTCCGCTACCTGCGGAAGATGGGCCACGCTCGAGCCGGCGACCCGGACGGGCTGAACGACGACGACCGCGGCACCGAGGATCTACTGACCGACGACGACCTCGACGACTTCGAGCTCGAGGCCGAGGAGCTCCTCGACGACGAGGACACGCTCGGCTTCTTCGAGTGGTCCGCCCCTCCCGGCTGCTCGGTCGACGACCGCGACGCCTGGGCGATGGCGAACCCGTCGATGAACCACCCGAACGGCATTGCCGAGCGCACCATCGCGTCAGCCTCGAAGACCGATCCCGAGTTCGTCTTCCGTCCCGAGGTGCTGTGCCAGTGGCTCGACACGGCGAGCGGTGGACCATTCCCGCTCGGCACCTGGGAGGCGGGCCGCTGGGCACCCTCGAGCGAGGATGACAAGCCCCCGCCCATCGTCGGCAAGGTCAAGGCGTGCATCGACGTCTCGCACGACCGGACAATGACCTTCGTCTCCTTCGCCGGCTTCCGTGCCGACGGGCTGCCGCAGGTTGAGATCGTTGCCCAGCGCGCCGGTCAGTCGTGGGTCAAGGGCTGGCTGTCCGACGCCAAACGCCGCGACCGGATCGAGGCGGTGACGGGACAGACCAAGGGCGCCCCCGTCTCTGCGCTGATGAAGGAACTCAAGGTCGCGTTCGAGGATCGCGGGGACGACTTCGACATTCCGGTCGAAGACTGGGCCGCCGACGACCTGGCTGGATGGACGGGCACCTTCTACGACCTCGTGCGCGCCGGTGCCGTCACTGACGAGGGCGAGCAGGTCGGCGTCCGGCATCTCCCCCAGCCATCGCTTGACGTGGCCGCCGCAACCGCGGTCACGAAGCCGCTGGGCGACCGGTTCGCCTGGGACCGCTCGAAGTCTCCGGCCGACATCGCCCCTCTCGTGGCTGCAACCGGCGCGGTGGGGCTGCTGCTTCGCAAGGCCCCGCCCCCAGCCCGGTCGGCGTACTCAGACCACGACTTGATCGTCATCTAGGCAGAAAGGCGGGACGTGCATATGGCTGGCTTCTGGTCCCGCCTCCTCGGCATTGACAGTTACGACCCGGCGCAGAGGGTCCTTCCTGACCCGTATGAGCCGTTTGTGTCAACGGCCGGCATCCCCGTCATGGACCCCGGCACGCCGCTCGCCTACTGGATTCGCGGCACGGCTGACGCTGAGCATGTGTGGAGGACCCAGCCGAACGTCCGCAAGGTGATCGGATTCGCTGCCCGGAACGTGGCGTCGACTCCGCTGCACGTCCACGAGCGACTGTCGGACACGAACCGCCGCCGCGTCACGGACCACCCGCTGGCCCGCGTCATCTCCTCACCCCGACCGCGTGTCGGGGCATACCGCTTCTGGGAGGCGGTGATCTCTGACGGCCTGCTGTACGACCGCTGGGCGGTGCTCAAGGTTCAGCAGTCGGACGGGTCGCTGCGCCTCTCGCGGCTCCCCTCGTGGCGTCTGTGGTTCGACGAGAACGCGCTCGGCGAGGTTGAGGGCGCCTTCTTCTGGACGGGCGGCCACGACCGCGACGGCGAGTGGATCGAACTGGATCTCGACGAGCTGATCTTCGACCACGGGTACGCACCCAAGACGGGCAGCGTGTCCCCGGTCGAGACGCTGCGGGACCTGCTCGACGAGTCGGCCGAAGCGGTCGAGTACCGCCGCCAGGTGTGGGCGAACGGAGCCCGCGCCCCGCAGTACGTGAAGCGCCCGAAGGACGCCGGCGAGTGGACCCCGGACCAGCGCGACAGGTTCGTCAAGGGCATGCGCGCCTACATGAAGGACGGCGGCAAGGCTGGCGGCGTGCCTCTGCTCGAGGACGGCATGAGCCTCGAGGACGGCACGCGCATCCCGTCGAAGGACATGCTCGACCTCGATGGCCGGCAGCTCTCCGCGGTCGAGGTCGCCTCGGCGTGGCACATCGCCCCGGAGTTGATCGGCGCCCGTGAGGGCAACTACTCCAACGTCGATGCCTACCGGCAGATGCTCTACCGCGACTCTCTCGGCCCGTACATCACGGCATGGGAGCAGGCCATCAACGTCGGCCTGACTCCAGACCTCGCGGACGGTCGCCCCATGTACGTCGAGGCGAATATCGAGGCGAAGCTGCGGGGCTCCTTCCAAGAGCAGGCCCAGATCATGCAGTCGGCGACGGGCGCTCCGTGGTTGACCCGCAACGAGGCCCGGGCCATGCAGAACCGCGCCCCGGTCGAAGGTGGCGACGAGCTCGTCGTGCCGCTGAACGTCCTCACGGGCGGCCAGGCGAACCCGCGGGACTCCGGCACGCAGAACCTCCGGGCCGGCGAGAAGCCGCGCGTGAAGGCCCGCGCCCCGGAGACTCACGAGGAGCGCCTCGCGGGGCTGCTCAAGGAGTTCTTCGAGCGTCAGGGCCGGTCGGTGCGCTCGCGCATCGGTGCCGGTAGTGATGACTGGTGGGACGGCGACCGTTGGGACGGAGAGTTGGCGGCCGACCTGCTCCGCATGTACGCCCTGTCGTCGGAGACCGCGGCCCGCAAGGCGCTCGAGTCTGCCGGGTTCGAGGAGTACGACGTCGACCGGACGATCGAGTTCCTCGCCGAGGCAGCGAAGGTGTCGGCGACGTCGATCAACGCCACCACGCGCGACCAGATCGACGCGGCGCTGTCCGAGGATGACCCGACCGAGGCCGTGGCTTCGGTGTTCGAGGTGGCCCAGACATCGCGCGCCGAGGAGGCCGCGACGACGGCGATCACCTTCGCATCCGGGTTCGGTGCGGTGGAGGCGGCGCGGCAGAACAGCAGCGGCGCGACGAAGACGTGGGTGACGACGTCGGGCAACCCGCGCGCCTCGCACGCGGCCATGAACGGGGAGACGGTCGGCGTCGACGACGTATTCTCCAACGGCCTGCGTTGGCCTGGCGGCATCGGCGACCCGGACGAGACGGCGGGCTGCCGTTGCGAGATGGACATCAACTTCTGATGAGGGAGACCCCATGAAGATCAAGAACGTGTCCATCGGGCAGGTGAAGGCTGGCCCGGAGGACGGACTGAAGGAAGGCGAGTTCCTCGTCTATCCGTCCACGTTCACGCGCGAGCCTGACGCCTACGGTGACGTGGTCGCCAAGGGCGCGTTCCTCGACGACATCCAGGCGTGGAAGGACTCGGGCAACGTGCTCCCGGGCCTCTACGGGCACCGCATGGACGACCCCGACTACTTCGTGGCCGGCGCGCTCGACGAGGGCGAGGATGAGCATGGCTGGTGGGTCAAGGGCGAGTTCGACCTCGAGTCCCCCAAGGGCAAGCAGGTCTACCGGCTCGTCAAGGGCCGGCGCCTCAACCAGCTCTCCTTCGCCTATGACGTGCTCGACGAGGCCGAGGTCGACCTCGGTGACGGCAAGAAGGCGAACGAGCTTCGCAAACTGAAGCGGTACGAGTTCTCCTTCGTGCCGGTCGGTGCCAACCAGGACACCTCCGTCGTGGCCGTGAAGGCGCTCACCGACTCCATCAAGGCCGGCCGAGTCCTCTCGGCCAAGAACGAGACCGCGCTCCGCGAGGCGCGTGACTCCATCGACTCCGTCCTCAAGTCGCTCGGCGACGACGAGGGCGGCAAGGCCGCACCCGCGGCCGACACGCATGACCAGGGGAAGGCCAGCGGCGACGCCGAGGCCAAGTCCGACGCCAGCGACGAGGAGCCCTGTAGTCGGGCGCTCGGGACGTGGTGCAAGCGCCACGACACCGAGCACTGGCGCTCGGCCAAGTCGTCCGCGTCCGACGAGGAGCCGAAGTCGAGTCCGTCCGTCTCGCGCCTGGCGGCACAAGCAACCATCTACGCGCTCACGGGCGCAGAGAGGGGTTCACGATGAACCTCAAGGCTATGCGCGCCGCCGCGCTCAAGGCGGCGCAGGACATCATCGACGGGGCGAAGGCTGACAACGGCCGCGACCTCACCGACGCCGAGCAGGCCGAGGTCGAGGCGAAGTTCGCCGAGATCGAGGAGCTCGACAAGAAGATCGAGGCCGCCGAGAAGTCGGCGAGCCTGGTCTCGCGCCTAACCTCCGTCAAGGAGCGCGCCCCCGAGGGTGCTCCCGAGGGGCGCGGCGAGAAGGCCACCCCCGGCGGCATCGGCGACCGCTTCGTGCAGTCGGAGGCGTTCAAGGCGTTCCGCGAGGCGCACCCGTCCGGCGTCGGCTCGGGCACCCCGGTTCGCATCGAGGCCAAGGGCATCGGCGACCTTGCCGACCTGGGCATCGGCACCAAGGCCACCATCACCACCGACACGGGCAACCCGTCGGCGCAGCGCGAGCCTGGCTACCGGAACTACCTGCCGGTCGACCAGCCGCTGACGTTCCTCGACCTCGTCACCACGGGGAGCACGAACGTCGCCTACTCCGAGTACGCGCAGATCATCTCGGAGACCAACAACGCCGCAATCGTGGCCGAGGGCGCGCTCAAGCCGAAGTCGGACCTGACCACCGACACCGCGGAGTCGAAGGCGTTCACCTACGCCGACGGCTTCGACGTGACGAACCAGACGCTCGCCGACGACGGCGCGCTCGCTGCGTTCATGGAGTCACGGATTCGCCGCCACGTCCAGGGCGTCATCGAGGACAAGCTCCTCAACGGCGCCGGGGCTGGCACGGAGCCGACCGGCATCCTGAACACCACGGGCACCCTGGCGCAGGCGTTCGACACCGACGTCGTGACCACCCTGGCGCGCGCGCTCGAGACGTTCGAGGCGAACAACAGCAACGCCGCGGTTCAGGCGATCGTCATGAACCCGACCGACATCTGGAACCTGCGACTCCTCAAGGGTTCGGACGGTCACTACCTGCTGGGCAACCCGCTTCAGCAGGGGCCGGTCCCGACTCCCTGGGGCGCGCCGCTGGTTCCGTCCGGCCGCGTGACCGCCGGCTCGGCACTGGTGGGCCGGTTCGACTCGGTCCACTTCCTCGCCCTCGACGCGCTGAGCGTCCTGGCGTTCAACCAGCACGCCGACTACGCCCAGCGCAACATGGTCTACGTGCGGGCGGAGCAGCGCGGACGGCAGCTCTTCTACGCCCCGCGTGAGGTCGTCGTCGCCGACCTGACCGCCATCTGATCGGAGGCCGAGCTACATGGCTGACGTGAAGATGGTGACGGTCGACGGGGTGCGTTACCGCGAGGAGGACGCACCCAAGGTCGAGACTAAGGCGGCCGAGCCGAAGAACAAGTCGCGGGCCCCGAAGAACAAGTCGGGCTCGACTGACAACGAGGAGTGACCCATGCCCATCCTCTCGACCGGATCGACTCCTCTCGTCGTCGCTGACGACCTCGCCGAGTTCCCCGGTGCTCCGTTCTCGGACACTGTGGCGACGTCGGCCGGGGAGTCGATTCGGTCGGAGGTGGGCTGGCACATCGCTCCCGAGTTGACGGAGACACTGACCGTCGACTCTGACGGCGGGCGCTACCTGTTCCTGCCGACGTTGCGCCTTGTTGACGTGACCGAAGTTCGGGACGTGACGTCCGATACTCCGAGGGTGCTCGATGGCTGGCGACAGTCCGAGAAGGGCATCCTGTACCGCGTCGGCGGCTGGCCCGTTGGCATGTCCGCTCTCAAGGTGGACCTGACGCACGGCTACCCGACATGCCCGCCCGCCCTCCTGCCTGCGGTCGCCGCCTACGCGCAGGCGATCAAGCGGGGCGGACGGGTGACTCAGGAGTCGCTCGGCTCTCGCTCGGTATCGTTCGCTACGTCGGGCGATGGCTCGTCGCTGCTGTCGGTCGTGGCGCGCTACGCCCTGCGCGGTGAGCCGTGAGCCCCATCTACACCGCCCCGGAACCGTCCGGCGGCTTCCTGTCGGGGAGCCTGTTCACTGAGACCGCCTACCTGAAGCGAGCCGGCGCGCCGACCGGGTACGACGGGTACGGCAACCCGATCCCGGGCGACCCGGTGCGCGACGCGACGCCCGCATGGTGGGAGCCGCGGTCGTCCGGCGAGGCGACGAACGCGCAGGAGCAGGTCACGTCGGGCTTCTGGCTGTACCTGCCCGAGGGCACCGACCTGACGGCATACGACGCGGTCGAGATCGACGGCGCGGACTATGAGGTGAAGGGCGACCCGGGGCGTCAGCCTGGCGGGTTCATCGTCGAGGGCTATGTCTTCGCCGCGGTGGAGCGAGTGTCCGGCTGATGGCGGCCAGGGTCCGCATCTCGTATGAGTTCATTCGAGATGCAATGCAGTCCCAGGGCGTGCGCGACAGCCTCCGCAAGAAGGCCGACGAGCTCGCTTCCCGCGTGGACTCCCTCGGCTCTAGCGAGGGTGTCGAGATGGAGACGAATGTCTCCGAGGGCACCCGCCCAAAGGGCCGTCCCTATGCCCGTGTCGAGTCGGAGAACGTCGACCAAGAGTGGGGCGACCGCTACACCGAGCGGCGTCGCATCCTCGGTCGTGCTGCAGAGGAGGGCTAATGGCTCGCTGGCCTGACGTCGAAGCCCTCGCCGTCACCTACCTGTCCGCCGCGCTGTCCGTTCGCGTGGCGACGAACGTCCCCACTGACGTCCACGACCTCCCCAACTTCGTGAGGATCGCCCGCGGCCCCGGAAGTGACGACGGGATCACGGACTCCCCCCTGCTCGACGTCGAGACGTTCGCCCCCTCGCAGGGCGACGCGGCCGACCTCGCCGAGGATGCCCGCGAGGCGATGCACAACCTGGCCGGCGCTGCCGTGAACGGTGCTCTCGTCGACAGTGTCGAGACCGCGACCGGCCCCGTCCGCGTCAGGTATTCCCCCAGCGTCGAACGCTACGTCGCCTCCTACCGCCTGCACCTCCGCAAGCGTCCCTAGTTCGTCCACCCATCCGGCCCCGCCTTGTCGGGGCCTTCACTTGAGGCCCCATCTCAGAAAGGACACGGGCTATGCCTTCATTCGCAGACCTGCAGACGCTGGTTGACGAGAATATCCGCAAGGGTCTTCAGGGCAGCATCTTCGTCGCGCCGCCTTCGGCTTCCGACGAGATCGCCACCCTGAAGGACGCTACCGGCCTCCTCGCGCTGCCCACCGGCTACATCGACGTCGGCCGCATCACGAAGGACCAGGGCGCGACGTGGACCCGCGACGTCGAGTCCAACGACGTCACCTCCCTCGGTGCCGCGTCGCCGACCCGCCGCGACGTCGTCTCGGACGTGTCCGGCCTGCAGTTCACCATGCAGGAGTCGAAGCGTCAGGTCTTCGAGCTCTACGAGGGCCTCGACCTGTCGGCGGTCACCTACGACGCCAACGGCAACGTCTCCTGGGACAAGCCCGACCGGCCGGCGAACATCTACTACCGGGTGCTGGCGCTGTTCAAGGACGGCGAGGGCACCGACGCGGTCTACTTCGGTAAGTGGCTGCCGCGGATGCAGATCACCGACCGCAGCGAGCAGGCGTGGAACGAGGACTCCGAGCTGCAGTACGGCGTGACCATGACCGCGTTCGTGGACTCCACGTTCGGCACGAGCGTCCGCAGCCTGTGGGCCGGCTCGACCGAGCGCCTGACCGCGATGGGCTTCACCGCCGCGACTCCGTGATGACTCTGGCGCGGCGGGATCTCATGGGTGGGCGCCCGCCGCGCCAGAGCTTCACCTAGCCCGCCCCCACTTCTGAGCGCGAGGAGCCGTGATGGCTGACAAGAAGATCACCCTCTACGACCGCGAGGGCAACAAGTACGAGACCAGCGACAAGGTCGAGGCGACTCGCCTGAAGGTCGCCTACGGATACACCGACTCGCCGAAGAAGCCGGCGAAGTCTTCCGACAAGTCCTGACCCACCCGATAGAAAGGCCCACCCGCCATGTCCAAGCAGTTCAAGACCTGGGACCAGTACGCCGAAGAGGCGAAGATCGAGCCCTTCCGACTCCCGGTCTCCGAAGACGAGACGCTCGTCTTCGAGGCACCCTCCGGCGCGGCCCTCATGCACATCATGCGTGGGCTGCGGGAGGGTGACCTCGAGGTCATCCTGTCCTCCCTCGCTGGGGACCAGTGGCCGCGGCTCGAGGAGTTGTTCGGCGGCGTCGGACACAAGGCGCTGCCGGCGCTGACCGAAGACCTGATGGACCACTTCGACCTCTACGAGCCGGTGACGCTGGTCGGCCCGGGTGGCGGCAAGGTCACCCGCAAGCGCCCGCGTGAGATCCAGACGCTCATCAACCAGGGTTACCGTCCCCTGGGGGAAGCTCACGCCTCGCGAGACTGATCGAGCTCGTCGACAGGTACGGCGAGGCGATTGAGTGTGACCTCCATGTCCACTACCGGCTAGACCTTGTGGACTTCTTCCGCCGCCGCTACTCGTGGCGCAAGTTGGAGAACCTGCTCACCCGCCTCCCCGTGTCGTCGGCATATCGCGAGGCGATGCTCAACGACCCGGAGTTCGCCGAACTCCTTGCCGCGCAGTCCAACGACGGCCCGCCACCGTCGCCCGCATGGTCGGAATACAGCCCCATCGCGGCCCGCCTCGACGGGATATTCGACCGCCTCGGCGATGTGATGTCCGCAGTCGTGGCGAGCGGCGGCGGCAAGCCTCCGCGCATCCAGCCCGCGCGCCGCCCCGTCACAGAGGTGGACCGGGCGCGGCTGCGTCGAGAGAAGAAGGCTCACGAGGATCTCGTGGCCGACGTCAAGGCCGCCCAAGAGCGGTGGAAGCAAGCGCGGAGGGAGGGCAGCGATGCCGCAGGCAACTGATGCCGTTTGGATCGACGTCCTCCCCTCGATGGAGAAGTTCGGCCCGACGCTGGCCAAGGGTGCGAACGCACAGTCGTCGGCCGTGGGCGCGTCGTCGGGCAAGGCGTTTGGGAAGGCGATGCTCGCCGGCACCGCGGTCGTAGCTGGTGGCGCCGTCCTCGCTGCGAAGGCGCTCTACAACATCGGGTCGACCTTCGACGACGTGACCGACACGATCCGGGTTGGCACGGGCGCGACGGGCAAGGCGCTCGATGCGTTGACCGACTCGGCCAAGAATGTCGGCAAGCAGGTCCCCGCGGACTTCAAGGACGTCGGCACCGCGATTGCCGACGTGAACACTCGCCTGGGTTTGACGGGTAAGCCGCTCGAGAACATTACGGCGCAGTTCCTTGAGCTTTCTCGGATCACCGGAACCGACGTCGCGTCGAACATCGAGAACGTGTCGCGAGTGTTCGGCGACTGGGGCGTCAAGGCCAAGGACCAGTCGGCATCGCTGGACTATCTGTTCAAGGTGTCACAGTCGACCGGAATTGGCATCGACGACCTCTCGCAGAAGGTCGTGCAGTTCGGCGCCCCGATGCGTCAGTTCGGGTTCTCCTTCGAGGAGTCCGCCGCCCTGATGGGCAAGTGGGCCAAGGAGGGCGTGAACACGGAGACGGTCATGGGTGGTCTCCGTGCTGGCCTGGGCAAGTTGTCGAAGGCTGGCAAGGACCCCGAGAAGGCGTTCGCCAGCCTGACGAAGCGGATCAAGAATGCGGGCAGCGTCGGCGACGCTAACGCCATCGCCATCGAGACGTTCGGCCAGCGCGCGGGGCCGGATCTCGCGGCCGCTGTGCGCGAGGGCCGCTTCGACCTCGACGACCTGCTGGACTCCCTGAAGGGCTCCAAGGAGACCATCAAGGGCGCTGGCAAGGACACGATGGACTTCTCCGAGAAGTGGGCCATCTTCAAGAACAAGATCCTCGTTGGCCTCGAGCCGCTCGCGTCCCGCGTCTTCGCAGCCGTCGGCGACGGCATGGACTGGGTGTCGAAGGTCGGCGTCCCCGCCATCAAGGGTTTCGCCGACGAGTTCAGCCACCTCAAGGATCTCCTGTCTGGGGCGGCGTCGGGCGGCATGGTGAAGTCCCTGCAGGGCATCGCCAGCGCCGCACTCGACCTCGGTCGCGAACTCCTGCCGACCCTCCGTGACATCGGCGAGCGGATCATGGGCGTCCTCGTGCCAGCGTTCAAGGATATCTCCAACATTGTGCTGCGCGACTTCCTGCCCGCGTTCCGTGACGCCATGCCCGTCATTAAGCCGGTTGCCGAGTTCATCCTCAAGGTCGTCGGAGGCGCAATCGTCGGCGTCATCAAGGGCGCCGTGCAGACCATCAAGGGGCTCCTCAACGTCATCACGGGCGTCTTCAAGCTCATCAAGGCTGTCGTGACGGGCGACTGGTCGGCCGCATGGAAGGCCGTGAAGCAGATCCTCCGCGGCGCGCTGGACGCAGTCGTGGGCGCGATCAAGGTCTGGTTCAACTTCGGCATCCTCGGGATCTTCAAGCAGGGCGCCAAGTTCCTGCTGAAGTCCTGGCGCGGACTGTGGGAGGGAATCAAGGGCCTCGGCAAGAAGGCGTGGGACGGCCTGCGATCCATGTTCGGCAAGGCCCTCGGCGGTATCCAGAAGGTCGTCGTCGGCGCCATCAAGGGCTACCTGCGACTGTGGATAAACCTGTTCAAGGGCCTCCGCGACCTCGCCTCGGTGGGCTGGAAGGTGCTGCGCTCCGCGTTCGGTGGAGCCATCGCCGCAATTCGTACCGTCTTCGTGCAGGGCATGAAGAAGATCAAGGACGCATTCACTGGCGCCTGGACGAGTCTCAAGAACACGGGCACGCGGATCGTCGGCCTCGTGCGCGACACCATCCCGAAGGCGTTCGCCAAGGGCCGCGACCTGATCGGCAAGGCGTGGGACGGCATCAAGAACCTCGCCAAGGCTCCGGTGAACTTCGTCATCAACACCGTCTACAACAACGGCATCCGGGCGGCGTTCAACAAGATCGCCGACTTCCTCGGCTCGAGCACCCGCCTGCCCTATGCGTCAGCTGTGGGTGGCGGCTCGTCGTCATACCGCCCCCCGTCGGGCGGCGGCGTGCAGGCTTACGGCGGCGCGAGTCGTCTGCCCAAGCGCCTCATTGGCGAGTCGGCGGGTGGCCCAATCGACTGGATCAAGGGTCTCGCGAAAAAGCCCGTGAGTTGGGTCAAGGACAAGTTCGGCGGCATGGTGAACGGCCTCATCGGCAAGGTGGGCTCGTCTCCATTCGCACAGATGGCCGGCGGCGTGATCCGTCGCGTCGCGGGCATGGCGTCGGACTGGCTCGGGTCGAAGCTGGCGGCGAAGAAGGCTGCACAGAAGGCCGCGAGGGGCGCCGCTCTCGGTGCGCCTGGGCCGGGTGGCCGTGTCCTGCCGGCCGGGTCGTACCGGATCGGGATGCCCTACATGGGCTACCCCGGCCACTATGGCGCGGACTACCCTGCAGCGACCGGCACGCCCGTCTACTCGCCTTGGCCTGGTCGAGTGACGGCAACCTACGACCTGCCCGGGTCGAACCCCTACAATAACACCCCATACCGCTCCTACGGGCGGGTCGTGAAGATCACCCACGATAACGGCCTGTCCACCCTCTATGCACACCTCTCCTCCCGCATCGGGTCGACGGGGCGCATTGGCGCCGGCACGATGATCGGCCGCGTCGGGTCGAACGGCAACTCGACTGGCCCGCACCTCCACTTCGAGGCGCGTCGCGGGGGCATCATCAACCCGGCAAACCTGGGCCTGTTCGACAACGGCGGCCTCCTCAAGCAAGGGATGCTCGCCTACCACGCGGCGAAGAAGCCCGACAAGGTGCTGACTGACGCGCAGTTCCGCGACATGCACACGCTCGCGCAGGCTGCCCAGCGTGGCCGCGGCGGCGACGGGGCGAAGTTCTATGTGACCACGAGTGACCCGCTGCTCGCGGCTCACGAGACCGCGCGGCTGACCGCTTGGGCAGGGAGGGTCTGATGCCGATCTTCACGACCTCGACGCCTGCCGAGGTCCGCGGGTGGGGCACGCCTGGCGTGCCCCTGGGGCGCGTCACGGCCACCATCGGCGACGTCATGTTCGGCGCGACGGACGGCGACGGCATCGAGTGGACGCTGACCGGACTCGACGGCTGGTACGACTCGCCGGACTCGACGGGCGAGATCGAGCAGCGTGCGAACGACCACGGCGGCTGGCCGTCCCCGTCGCACCTGACGCCGCGGGCAATCGAGATCCGGGGCAACGTCGGTGGGCCGTGGGAGATGGTGACGGCGGCACTGCAGCGCCTCACTGGGGCAGTACCCCTCTCCACGCTCGGAGCCCTCACCGTCTCCGACCACGACGGAAGCCTGCAGGCGAACGTCCGGCAGGGCGGGAAGCCTCTGGTTGACCGCAAGCCGATGTCCGCCGACATCTCCCTCTCCCTCATCGCCCCCGACCCCCGCAAGTACGACACCGCCGTCCAGTCCGCCTCGACGGGCCTCCCCCAGAC
>DGBM01000218.1 GCA_002384765.1 Demequinaceae bacterium UBA4004 | reverse complement strand
GATGACCGCGTCGGTCACCGTCTCACCGAGGTAGGCCTCGGCGTCTCGCTTGAGCTTCTGGAGGATGCGGGCGCTGATCTCCTGCGCCGTGTAGGACTTGCCGTCGATCTCCGGCGTCTTCCAGTCGGTGCCCATGTGGCGCTTGACCGACCGGATCGTCCGGTCGACGTTGGTGACGGCCTGCCGCTTGGCAACCTCGCCGACGAGGACCTCGCCACTCTTGCTGAACGCCACGACGGACGGCGTGGTGCGGCCGCCCTCAGCGTTCGCGATGATGGTCGGCTCGCCGCCCTCGAGGACGGCGACGGCCGAGTTGGTGGTGCCGAGGTCGATTCCGACCGCACGTGCCATGAGTGTTCTCCTTGGGTCTTCCAGATGGTGGCCGTATGCCGCTGGGCTCGCTCCCCGGGGGAGGCTCCGTCGCGCTCGGGCCAGGTTCGTCTGTGGATGGTCCTGGGTCTGTGTCGACGCCCAATCTGCTCGTCCGGGTCCGTCTTGTCAAAACCAGGCTCGCAAATCTTGCGTCTATGTGACTCAACTTTAGCGCGGGCCGATTTGTTCCACGACTCGAGCCCCTCAAGGACGACGAGCTTGTAGGTTCCTGACCAACTCGGCGGCAGCCCAGACCCGAGCGGCGCCGCGCGTTAGGGAACCCCACCCGCCTCCACCCACCCGATGCGGGGCTCGGGCGGCGAGACGCGCACTACTGCCAGTCGCCACCGCACGAACGATGCGACTCACCGACACGATGTCCGGGGCCGAAACACCGCTCCTTGCCCCCCGGCAAATGTTGGCCACCGGGTCTGCCACAGTGGAGATTCTTGACAGGTCGTGGTATAGGGGAAGAGAGTTCGACTCCGAAGCCATCTGCTTGCCTATGGTTGCAGGGACAGGGGTGCCGAAATGGTTGAGGCCTTGAAGTCGCGCCCGCGCGTTCTACTCGGTGCTCGTGTAGTGGTCGCGAGCGTTCTCACGTCACTGAGTTTGTTCGCCGTCGCCGCTCTCGATGATCCGACGCCGGCGTACGCGGCCCCACCCTCGGCGAAGAGCTACTACGTAACGGGGTACAGCACGACTTGGGCGTACGACCAGGGCTGCGCCCTTGGGACACAGGACCAGAACACATCAGGCACGCAGAAGCATGTCGCGGTACTTGACTTCGGCAAGCTGTACCTGTCGTCCAGCAGTACTTGGATGATGGGCTTGTTCCAGGGTTCCGACGTCTCGTTGGCCTCCGCTCGCCTCATGGCCGAGCAGTTCGCGAGGGGCTACTGGGTCTGCACAGGATCTGACCTTGCCTCCACCGTGTACGTCGCCATAGGCACGAACAACTGCACCGGAACGATCACGTCCTCGGCTGGTGCCGCGATGGCAGCTCAGGCGTACGCCGGCTGGCAGAACGTCCAAAACAACGGGTGGTCGCAAGGTTTCGTCATCGGGGCGAACGACTTCGAGTCGTGGGCAGGCGCGAACTGTTCGACGCCCTCGCCTGCGGCGGCCAGGGCTTGGATCGATGGCTACAACGGAGCGACGAACAAGGTGTTCTTCGTCAACTACGGCAGCGCTGACGGATGCCCGACGACCCGCGTTCCTTCCGCGAGTGAGTGCAATGCGGGACTCCCCGCAGAGACGATCTGGAGGGTCTCCTGGAGCGGGTTTGCGTACCCGCTCCCGGAGATCTACACCACCTCGGGAACGCAGGCGTCGCAGTGGAAGTACCTGTCCCTCTACTCGTACCTCAACCATGGCAGCAAGTTCACGTTCAAGGGCGTCATGACGCAGTCCGGAGCCTGCGCCCAAGTCGGCGGGTGCACGGGTACCAACAACTCGCCGACCACGGGTTGGAACCAGTTGAACACTGCGGTCGACTCCGACAGCCGGACGGCGACCAACCCCGACGGGCCGACCGACATCCGCTGGAAGTGAGGGACCCGATGAAACGAGCACTGGTCACGTCTGTGTGCGCGACCCTACTCATCGCCAGTGCCATCACAGCGGCGCGCGCGGATGATCCGGTGAGCACCAACCAGTTCGCCGACACCGGCATTCCTGAGAAGGCGGCGATGGAGGCGGAAGACGCCCAACTACACCGCGCGCTCGAAGCAAAGGCGGCATCACCCGACGCCGCCGCCGCTGAGATAGCCGCCAAACAGAAGGCAGTAGCAGGACCCGACACAGCCGACGCGGCAGCCGCGTCGGCCCAATGGGACGAAGGGCTCTTCACGTCTCCCGAGGCGCCCGCGTCCAGCGCCGACTTCGTCCCGACCACCTTGTGGGTTGGTCACATCGGCAGCGGCGGACAAGTCGCGGTCTACGCGGGACAGCACGGGCCGGACTCGACCCAAGGCCGCATCCTGCTGGCGCGCTCCGGACCCGACGGAGAGTTGGCCTCTGCGACGACGATCGACATCCCGGGCGCGTCCACGCTGACGATCACTAGCGCCAACTCGACGGGCGTCGTCTTGGCCGACACCAGCGGGACCCACTGGACGATCGACCCGGTCACCGGATCCATCCGGTGACCGTGAGGCCTGTCATGCATAAACGGGCCGTCTGTTGCATCGCGGCACTGTCTCTGGGCTTGGCCGGCTGCAGCGCGTCGGGGAACACCCGCGACGACACGGCCACTGGAACTGTCCAGTCATCCCCCGCCGCATCCACGAGCACCCACGCCACGACCCCACCCCCCACACAGGGCACCTGGGAGCTGGCCACTACCCCTTGCCCACCGAGCAGCGTGAACCATGTGCGGGTACCCACGCCGGCCGTAGCCATGGTCGCCGTCGACGCGTGCAACCTGCTGGTGGCCGCAGGTCCCGCCGTCTGGATCATCAACCGGGGCAGCGCCAGGCCGGTGTGGACCATCCCCCCGGGGTACGACACCGCAGCGATCGCGTACGCCGGAGGCAAACTGTGGTGGGCGGGGCGCGACCCAGATGGCGCACGGCTCCTGAGTGTGGACGCTGCCCACGGGACCATGAGCGACGTCACGCTTGGGTCCGCCACGTCGGACATCGTCGCCCTGCGGGTCATGGGCGACCGAGTCCTGGCCGGGATGACAGTGGGTGACACCCGCTCCGTCGTCGCCGCCGTGAAGGGCAATCGGCTAGAGCCACTGCTCGAACGCCCCGGCCGCATCTCCGGCCTCGCGGCTGATCCGACCTCGATAGCGGCCGTGTTCACAACCACTCGTCACAGCACCGTGGTCTGGGGGCGCCCGGACTCCCCTGACGATCGGACCTGGAACGGCTCTGCCAACACTGTCGACGTTGCCATCAGCGGAGGCAACATCGCAGTCGGTCTCACACGGCTGACAGACGAGCAGGTCCCAAACGGCTCCGAGATCCTGCGGTCCTCGGACCGCGGCCACCAATGGTCCGTACTCGACCTGGGCAACGATGAACTCGCATCGCTCGCCTTCGAGTCCGCACAGCTCTGGCTTTCCAAGTCCGGCCCCGACACGAAGGTAACGGTCTATACGGCAACTCCGTCCGGCAGCCTCAAACCCCTCGCCGTCGCCGGCACAAGCGAACAACCGCTCCGCCTGCTGCCCGTTCCTGGCTGGACCTGGGTAGTCGGCTCGGAGACGAACGTTCTCGCAGCGCGATAATCCATCCGGTTGCCCTCGGCCCAACCGAGATTGCACGTGCAGCTGAGGATTCGGACAAGTTAGTGACACGACTCACGTCTCAGAGTCTTGTCTCCTTACACGTCAACGCCCCGCGCGAGTGACAAGAACCACGGGAACCTACAAGCTCCCCGGATGGTTCGAGGCGGCTTCGGCCCCTCATGACGTGCGATTCATGATGTGCGCCACAGAACATGGACGCCGCTCGACACTGACCTGAGGTAAGGCTTACCTTTGCACGGTGATCATCTGCCACTGCGGAGTCGTCAACGGCGACACGGTGGCGCGCGCGGTGGACGCGGGCGCTCGGACGCTCTCGCAGGTGTGCCGCACCACCGGGGCGGGCCAGGACTGCGGCACGTGTGTCTTCGCGTTGCGGCGACTTATCTGCGAGCATGAGGAGGCTCAGCACGCCACTCTCCTGGAGGTCGAAGGTGCAGCCAGCTAGTCCTCGGATCACCCAACTGCTCAACGACGCGCTGACCTTCGAGCTCACGGTCACCAACACCTACTTCCTCCACGCGCGCATGCTGGACAACTGGGGCTTTCCGCGCCTCGGCAAGGTCTTCTACGACCTGTCCATCGACGAGATGCGTGACGCCGACGAGCTGATCAACCGGATCCTCATGTTCGACGGGCACCCGAACGTGCAGCGGCTCAACCCGATCACGATCGGCGAGTC
>DGBM01000256.1 GCA_002384765.1 Demequinaceae bacterium UBA4004 | reverse complement strand
ACGCCGAAACGGGCGCCGAGCTGGTGGCCGAGACCGTGGCTCAGTCCAGTTGAGACGTTCTTGAGGTGAACGATCGCCATCCATGCCGCGACCTGGCACCGCTCGCGGAGTTCGAGGTTCGTGGGATCGTCGCCGCTGGCCAGGAGGTCGGAGGACAACGTCCGCAGCGCCTCGAGGAAGAGCGCATCGGTGTGGGCATTGTGGCGGGAGGAGTAGAATCCCTCGACGATGTGGTCGATCGCCCGTACACCGGTGGTGAGCCAGAGTTCGCGTGGGGTGAGCGAGGCGATTTCGGGGTCGAGAATCGCCACCCGGGGCGTGATCTGGTCGGCGAGGAGGATGTCCTTGACGCCACGCGAGGTGTCGGTGACTCCGGCGACAGGGGTGAACTCACCTCCTGACAACGTCGTACCCACGGCGATGTGCGGTGGGGCGGTGCCCTCGAGCGGAGGAACGACCGCGGGCCCGGGGTGCTCGTAGCGCACGACGTGATGGTCGAGGTCTTCGGTCCGCTCGAGCCCCGCCGCGACTGCGAGTGCCGCGGCCTTCGCACAGTCGATCGGCGTGCCGCCGCCGATGCTGACGATGCCGTCCGCCCGGTTCTCCCGGAAGCGGCCGACGACCTCGAGGACCGCCTCACGCGGCACGTGCGCCGGCACATCGTGAACAACCGCGACGGCCGCGCAGTCCCTGACAAGCTGGTCCACCACGTCCGTCGTCGTGGTCAGGGTATTGCTCGCGACCACGACAGGGCGCTGCATACCGAGCGCCCTGGCCTGCTCGCCGAGACGGGCGGCCGCGTTTCGTCCGTAGATGACTCGGTCCATCCGGGGCATCTCGAATACGGTGCTCAACGGACCCTCCGGGGCAGGTCGGCGAAGTGGGCCAGCACTTCCCTGAGTGACAGTACGTCGGCGTACTTGGCCTGCAGGTCGTAGAGGGCGGCCTCGTGGGCGACGCGGTCCCGGTCGGCGACGCACTCGGACACAACGAAGGTGGGCCAACCCTCCTGCACGGCATCGACGGCGGTGGCGCGGACACATCCAGAGGTAGAGGCACCGACCACGATCACCGAGTCGACGTCCCTGCTGCGAAGCCAGGAGGCCAGTTCGGTGCGGTGGAAGGCCGACGCGCCCTGCTTTGTCAGCAGAAGGTCTCCTGCCGCGTTTGGCAGCCGGGGGTCGATCTTGACCCATCGACTTCCCTCGACGAGGACGTGCATTGCCGGCACCTTTCTCAGCCACGGACC
This sequence comes from Demequinaceae bacterium UBA4004, assembly GCA_002384765.1. The sequence goes on along the minus strand of DGBM01000256.1, from coordinate 1,605 downwards.
GCCGTCGCTGAGATCGGAGCGGAAGGCGATGGTGCTGAAGGCGACGGGGACGTTCGCAGCCCGTGCCGCGTCAAGGAGATTGACCGCGGCGGGCAATGCGGCCCCTACGTCGCACGCGAGCGGTGATTCCGGGTCGGTGAACCCGAGACTGAGGTCTACCACGACCAGCCCGGGCATTTCGCCGGGGTGCAGTCGCCCACCCAGGCCGGGTGGTACCTCACGCGCGCTCACCCGTGTACGTCCTCGAACTCGCTCTGTTCCCAGTCCGCGATCGCTTGCCGCCACTTGGTCGGCACCGACATCGGGGTCGCCTTGTCCGGGGAGAGTGCGACCAGCACGGACCTGCCCCGGACGAGNNGCTCGCGACGCGCGTGCCGCACGTCAGGCGGTCGCCGAACTGGCCCTGGTGACGGAAGTCGGTCTCAAGACGTGCAAGGACGTAGGTGAGCTCGTCATATCCGGCCAGTCCCGTGTCCACCATGTACCCGACCCGCCCGGTCTCCAGCAGTCGCAGCAGAGCCAGGTTGTTCATGTGTCCCATGGCGTCGAGGTCACCGAACACGACGTCGGAGGAGAACCGATGTCGGTACACGCCCTCCTCGACCGTGGTGGTCTCAGACATCGGCCAACTGCTCCCGCAGCTCGCGTTTGAGGACTTTGCCGTAGGCGCTGACCGGCAGGCTGGAGAGGAAGTGGACCTGTTTGGGCTTCTTGTAGGAGGCGAGCTGGCTGCCGCAGTAGTCGATCAACGCTCCACCGTCGGGGTCGGTGCCCTCCGCGGGAACCACCACGGCGACGACCCGTTCACCCCAGTCCCGGTCAGGAATGCCGATCACCGTCACCTCGGCCACGTCGGGGTGGCCAATCAGCACTTCCTCGACCTCGCGGGCGTACACGTTCGAACCGCCGGTGATGATCAGGTCCTTGAGGCGGTCAAGGACGTAGAGGTACCCCCGCTCGTCGAACTTGCCGATGTCACCGGTGTGCAGCCAGCCGCCCCTGAGCGTCTCTGCGGATTCCTCGGGACGCTCCCAGTAGCCGCTCATGACCGCCGGGCCACGCACGACGATCTCCCCCAGCTCGCCTGTCGGGACGGGCTGGTCGTTCTCATCGACGAGGCGGACCTCCATGCCGGTGCGGGTGTACCCGGCGGAGGCGAGGCGAGCCTCCGTGTCGGGGTCACCCAGGATGTGCTCGCGCTGGCGCAGGTAGGTCGCGGTCATCGGGGTCTCGCCCTGCCCGTAGACCTGCACGAGCACGGGACCGAGGCGCTCGACTGCGATCTTGAGGTCCTCGACGTGGAACGGCGCGCCGCCGTAGACGATCGAGTGGAGCCGGCTGAGGTCGCGATCCGCCAGGGCGGGGCTCTGGGCGAGACGGTTGACCTGGGTGGGCACCAGCCAGGTGTTGGTGACCCCTTCGCGCTCGATGAGCTCCAGGGTGGCGTCGGCGTCGAACGCCGGCTTCTCCGGGATCAGATTCGCACTGCCCTTTGCGATGGCTGCCAGGGCATGGAACCCTGCGCCGTGCGTGAGCGGCGCCGCGTGCAGCGTGACGTCCTCGGGCTGCAGGGGCATGAGGTCGGCGACCCACCCGACCGTGACG
>DGBM01000071.1 GCA_002384765.1 Demequinaceae bacterium UBA4004 | reverse complement strand
AACACGTCGGCGGCGTCGATTCCGCTGGCCACGCACCGCCTGCTGGCGGAACACCCGGAGGTCAGCGGTGGCCTGGCGTTGCAGATCGGCTTCGGCGCCGGTCTGGTGTTCGGCGCTCAGGTCGTGGTGCTTCCCTGACGGCCGTCCCGCCCGCCCTAGACTGATTCGCGGTCCGCGGACCGCCCCACCACGAGAAGGAGACACCATGGCACTTTCCAACGATGACGTCCTCGCAGGCCTGGCCGAGTTGATCACCGACGAGACCGGGATCGCCGCGGACGAGGTCGCGGCCGGGAAGTCGTTCACGGATGACCTGGACATCGATTCCATCTCGATGATGACGATCGTCGTGAACGCCGAGGAGAAGTTCGGTGTCACGATTCCCGATGACGAGGTGAAGAACCTGAAGACCGTCGGCGACGCCGTCGAGTACATCGTCGCGCACCAGGACTGATCACGACGGGGCGACGTTCGCCCCCTCGTCGCCACGGGAGTCACTGCATGAGCACTCGACGCGTCGTCGTCACCGGCATGGGCGCTACCACGCCCCTGGCGGGCACCGCGCCCGGAAGCTGGACCGCGCTGCTGGCCGGCGCCTCGGGAGCCCGTCCGCTGGAGCAGGAGTGGGTGGGCACGTACGACCTACCGGTGACCTTCGCTGCGCAGGCGGCAGTGCCCGCCGGCGACGTACTGGAGCGCACACTCATCCGCCGGCTCGACCCGTCGTCGCAGTTCGCGTTGGTGGCCGCCGCGGAGGCCTGGCAGGACGCCGGCAGCCCCGACGTCGAGCCCGAGCGTTTGGGCGTGGACTTCGCGACCGGGATCGGCGGACTGTGGACGCTGCTGGACGCGTGGGACACGCTGCGGGAGAAGGGCCCCCGCCGGGTTCTGCCGATGACGGTTCCGATGCTCATGCCGAACTCGGCGGCGGGCAATCTCTCCCTCCAGTTCGGCGCGCGCGCCTTCGCCCGGACGGTGGTCAGTGCGTGCGCCTCCAGCACGGAGTCCATCATCAATGCGGTCGAGCACATCCAGGATGGCCTGGCGGACGTGGTGATCGCGGGCGGTGCGGAAGCTGCGATCCATCCGCTCACCATCGCCGCCTTCGCTTCCATGCAGGCGCTCTCGCGCCGCAACGACGATCCAGCCGGCGCCTCGCGACCGTGCAGCGTGGATCGCGACGGATTCGTAATGGGCGAGGGTGCTGCGGCTCTGATTCTGGAGAGTGAAGTGCACGCCCGCGCTCGGGGCGCGCGCATCTACGCCATCGTCGCCGGCGGCGGGGTGACCGCCGATTCGTATCACATCACCGCGAACGATCCGGAAGGTCAGGGGGCCGCGCGTGCCGTCTCGCAGGCGCTGGCCGCGGCCGGCGCCTCCCCCGCGGATGTCACCCACATCAACGCGCACGCGACGTCGACACCGGTCGGGGACCCGAATGAGTATCAGGCGCTGCGCCGGGTGTTCGGCCCGCGGATCGACGAGATCCCGCTGTCGGCGACCAAGGCGTCGACCGGCCACTTGCTCGGCGGGACCGGTGCGCTCGAGGCGATCTTCGCGATCCTCGCGATCACGGCACGGCAGGCGCCCCCGACCATCAACCTCACCACGCAGGACCCGGAGGTGCCGTTCCGCATCTCCGGCGAGCCCATGCCGCTGCACGGACCGCAACTGGCGCTGAGCAACTCGTTCGGCTTCGGCGGCCACAACGCGGTCATCGCCTTCAGGGAGGCCTGAGTCGGCTCACCCGACCTTGTGCAGCCAGACCACGGAGTTGTGGTCCCCGGCCCGGCGGAACGCCTCCAATTCGTCATCCCAGGCCTGACCCAGTGCGAGACGCAGTTCGCGGCGCATCTCCATCGCGTCGCCGCCGGCGATCTCCAGCGCATAGCGGACGCGATCCTCCCCGACGACCAGGTTGCCGGCGGCATCCGTCTGTCCGTAGTGCACGCCCAGGTCCGGCGTGTGCATCCACCGACCGCCGTCGGATGCGGCGGACGCATCCTCGGTGACCTCGAAACGCAGATGTTCCCATCCTCGGATCGCGCTGGCCAGCGCGGCCCCCGTCCCGAGCGGTCCCTCCCAGTAGTACTCAGCTCGGCGGGCTCCGGGCAGGACGGGCTGGTCGGACCAGTCGAAAGACACCGCGCGCCCGAGCACACGACCCACCGCCCACTCCACGTGGGGGCACAACGCACGCGGCGCGGAGTGGATGAGAACCACGCCGCGGGAAAACTGTGCTGCCATCGCTGCTCCGATCGTCAGGTACGTCTTCCCCTACGAACCTGGCTCGTCGCGAGCGTCTTCAGATGCCACAGTCATGATGACACGGACTCGCCGCGAATGACAAGCGTGTCGTTACCGTGCGCGCGTGGGGCGGGTGGGACTTGAACCCACGATCGTCGGGTTATGAGCCCGCTGCCTTGACCAGCTTGGCCACCGCCCCGTGCGTGAAGCCTACCCGTCCGGCTCCGCCGGGCCGTCGTGGCCGCGTTCGATGCGCAACTCCTGGCTGTCCCTGAGCACTTGAGGGTGATACAGCGCGAGCGTGATGACGCCCCATACCGCCACGGCGCCGGCAACGAGGAACACGAGGTAGCCCCACAGCGGCGTCCCCGCCCCCTCCCCCAGCACGAAGAGTCCGATGACCACCGCCACCAGCGGGTCGACCACCGTCAGACCGGCGATCGCGAGGTCGGGGGGGCCCGACGAGTACGCGGTCTGCACAAAGTACGCCCCGAGCGCGGTGCCCCCGATCAGGGCGGCCACGCACACCCAGGTCAGCCAGTCCAGATCTCCGCTCTGGAGCCGCTCGAGCACGATCTTCGCGAGAGTTGCCACGAAGCCGTACACGATGCCGGCGGACACCACGTAGAACAGCGCTTGCGCGCTACGGCGTCGGACGATGAGCCACACCGCGACCAGGAGCGCACCGACCACGCCCATCAGCACGAGGACGATGATCACCTCGCGAGGCATGACCGCCGTCTCCGCCGCGAACAAGGCCGCGACAGTGACGAACAGGAAGACTCCCCCGACGCATGCGATGATCGCACCGATCGAGCGCCGAGTGGGGCTGTGCCCCGTCATCCGAGCGTTCAAGAGGGTCGTGATCACCAGCGATATCGCTCCCAGCGGCTGCACCACGATCAGCGGTGCGACGCTCAACGCTCCCAGCTGGCAGATGATCGCGAGCCCCAGCATGATCGTCCCCACCACCCAGGACGGACGCGTCAGGAGTCGCCCGAGCTGCCCGGCGGTCAGACCCGCGGACGCGTTCGTCCCGCTGAGGGTCTCGACCTTGACGACCCCGCGGTGCTGGTACTGGGCTCCGAAGGACATGAACACGGCGCCGGCCAACGCCAGCGGGATCCCCAGCAGCAGGCCCGGGTTCTCGAACACGCCGAGCACCTGGTCCCCGACCTCGTCGATGGAGACGGGGAGCCGGGTCACCTCTCGACCCTACCCGGGACGACGCCCCCACTAGGGTGGTGACGTGGCCGTTCTCCCCATCCGCATCATGGGGGACCCGGTCCTGCACACCTCCGCCGCACCCGTCGAGGTCGTCACCGAGAGCGTGCGCGCTCTGGCGCGCGACATGTTCGACACGGTAGATGCCGCGCCCGGCGTGGGGCTGGCCGCCCCGCAGGTAGGGGTGCCTCTTCGCCTGTTCGTGTACTCGTATCACGACGATGCAGGGGCGCCGTGGCGCGGTGCGGTCGTGAATCCCACCCTGTGGGTGCGGCCGATGCCGCCGGGCGAGCCTGATCCGGAAGAGGAGTCCGAGGGGTGCCTGTCGTTTCCCGGCGAACGGTTCGCGTTGCGCCGGAGCGACCGCGTTCTGCTGTCCGGCACGGGACTCGACGGCGGCGCGGTGGAATTCGAGGTGGCGGGGTGGCGCGCGCGGATCCTCCAGCACGAGTACGACCACCTCGACGGGGTGCTGTACGTGGATCGTCTCGACGCTGCCGATCAGCGCGTCGTGGCGCGCATCGCACGGAAACGAGGATGGGGCGCTCCCGG
>DGBM01000080.1:7369-8424 GCA_002384765.1 Demequinaceae bacterium UBA4004 | reverse complement strand
GGTGATGATGTCGAAGTAGACCTTGATGCCGCGGTCGTGAGCGTCGGCGATGAGGGCCTCGAGCTCGGCGTTGGTCCCCAGGTGGGGGTCGATCTGGGTGAAGTCGGTGATCCAGTACCCGTGGTATCCGGCAGAGACGTCGGCCCCTGTGCCCTGCACAGGCTTGTTGAGGAAGGACGGCGTGAGCCAGATCGCCGTCGTCCCGAGGCCGTCGATGTAGTCGAGCTTGCTGTTGAGGCCGGCGAGGTCACCACCGTGGTAGAAACCCTTGTCGGTGGGGTCGAGGCCAGTGACGAGGCGGTCGCCGGTGAGTCCTCCGGCGTCGTTGGTGGGGTCGCCATTGGCGAAGCGGTCCGTCATGACGAAGTAAAACTGCTGCCCGTCGCCCGCCTCGCGCACGGGGGAACTGACGAGGGCGTCGTCGGCGGCCGTGTATCCGCCGGTGAGGTCGACGGGTGCGACGCCGATGAGGTGCGTGGCGTCGTCGTAGGTGAAGCGCAACAACGTGTCGCCCGCGATCGTGAGCGGGGCGTTGTCGGTGCCCCCTTCCCGACCCCACGCGACGTCCCAAGTGTCGTTCAGCGCGGCCTTGTACTCCCAGCTTCCCGCAGGGACCAGAAACTCAGCGGCGTAGCGACCGGCGGTGCCGGTGGGCAGGAGCTCGGTGGCAGCGCACTCCGCCTGCCAGTCGCCGGGGCAGCCGAGCTCGCTCTGGAGGCTGCCGACGAGGGCGACGGTCGTTTCAGCGGCGCGGGCAGGCGTCGCGAGCGGGACTGCGAGGCTGAGGCCCACCATCAGTCCGACCCCGGATAGCAGAGCTGTCAGTGCACGTGTCTTCTGAGACATGAGGATTCCTTCATCGCAATCCGTGGGCTGGCCGCCCGCATTATGGTGAACGCTGCGCTACCTGAGAAATCGGTCAAAAGGGACCAAAGGTCGAAGCAAGCGCTTACATTAAGGCCAACGTAACAGAGACCGCCACGATCCGCCTGGCGAAACCGTTTCGTATCGAACGGTTGCGAACGTCGATCGCGTCGATCGCGTGGCTTGCGTGG
>DGBM01000080.1:0-7329 GCA_002384765.1 Demequinaceae bacterium UBA4004 | reverse complement strand
ATGTCGAGGTGCACGGGCACCGACTCCTCGATCGTCGCGGTGATCTCCTGCATCTCGCCGAACTTCCTGGCGCTCACCAGCACCCTTGATTCCATCGATGCGACGGTGGCGTTGTAGGCCTTTCCCGCGCTGTCGAGCGCCTTGCCGACGCGCGCGAGGTGCCCGCCCATCGTGATGAGGCGGTCATACAACTCCTTGCCGGTGGCGAGGACCTGTTGCGCGTTCTTGGCGAGGGTGTCCTCCTTCCATGCGTGGGCAACGGTGCGCAGCATGGCCACAAGTGTCGTGGGCGTGGCGATCACGACGCGCTTGGCGAACGCGTACTCCTGGAGCCCCGGGTCCTGCTCGAGGGCGCTCTGGTAGAAGGCCTCCGACGGGACGAACATCACCACGAATTCGGGAGCCGAGTCGAACATGTCCCAGTACCTCTTGGAGGACAGGTCGTCCACGTGCTTCTTGACGTGGCGCGCATGGGCGAGGAGTCGCTCCGCGCGGACCGCCTCGTCGTCCGTCTCGAAGGCCTCGAGGAGCGCCGAGAGCGCCACCTTGGAGTCGACCACGATGGTGCGGCCGCCCGCGAGCTTGACCGTCATGTCGGGTCGGAGGTTCTTGCCCTCTGCGTCCTTGACGTTTTCCTGCTCCTCAAAGTCGACGTGATTGACCATGCCGGACAGCTCGACCACGCGCCGCAATTGCACCTCACCCCAGTTGCCGCGGACGTCGGACCTGCGCAAGGTGTTGATGAAGTCCGACGTCTTCTTGTCGAGTTTCTCGGAGGCGTCCAGCATCTGGCGCACCTGCTGAGTGAGCGCGGCCTGACCCTCGGCGCGATTCTTGTCCGTCTCGGTCGTCTGCTTCTGCACCTCTGCGAGCGCCTTGGCGATGGGCTCGACCATGGTCTTGACCGATTCCTCCCGCTTGGCGAGTTCCGCGTCAGCGACCTGTCGCTCGCGCGTGAGCCGCTCCTGGGCTACTGCGAGAAGTTGCTCCTGACTGGCCTTGAGAGTCTCCGCTGACAGCGACTGAAACTCTCGGCGCAGGGTCTCCTGGTCGCCTCGAATCTGAAGTACGTACTTCTCGTGCGCCTCGTTGAGGGCCGCCTCACGCTGGTGCGCCGCCTGGGTCGCCTCCGTGATCCGGCGCTCCAGGTCCGCGGCCCGCGACCGCTCGACATCGAGTGCGGAACGGGCCTGCGCAACACGGGCGTCGGCGTCGCGCGTGGCAGACGCAGTGCGCAAAGCGCCCACCAGAAAGCCGATGACGACTCCGGCGATGGTGGCGATGGCGGTGATCCAATACTCCATGGACACACTGTGGCATGGGGCAGTGACATCGCGAGTACTCTTGGTCGCGGCAGGTGCAGGCGGGTCCTCCAGGCTCAAAGTATGACCTACGTCACACAACGCACCGGTTCCATATCGGAATCGATGCGTGGGCGTAACGTGTTTGTTACCTGCTGTTCCCTATCATTTAGGCAACGCGAGGAAACTCCTCGCGCATCTTCGTGTGCGCATTCGTCTTTCCCACTCGGGAGCGAAGCGTGTCATGAGTCAAGAAAGGAGTCCGAGTATGCAGCTCGGCACTATTGGTAAGGGCATCGCGCTGGCAGCAGCAGCGACACTGGCCCTGGCCGCGTGCTCGTCAAACAGCACGCCCGACGAAGCGACAGCAACTTCAACCGGCGGTGGCACCACCGACGGCACCGCGATCATCTCGACGAACGGCTCGGAGCCGCAGAACCCGCTGATCCCCTCGGCCACGAACGAGACCGGTGGCGGCAAGATTATTGACGCGATCTTCGCTGGCCTCGTCTACTACGACGGCGACGGCGTATCCCACAACGAAGTTGCCGAATCGATTACGACCGATGACGCACAGACCTTCACGGTAACGCTCAAGGACGGGTGGACGTTCACGGACGGCACTCCCGTGCAGGCTCACAACTTTGTGGACGCCTGGAACTGGGGAGCAGACCTCGCGAATGCGGATATCTCGCTCAACAGCTACTTCTTTGAGCCGATCGAGGGCTTCAGCTGGGACGAGTCCGTTCCCGAGATGTCCGGCCTCACGGTGGTCGACGACCTGACGTTCACGATCACGTTGGTCCAGCCGCAGGCAGACTTCCCGCTTTCGCTGGGATACTCGGCCTTCTACCCGCTGCCCGACGTGTTCTTCGACGACATTGATGCGTTCGGTCAGAACCCGGTCGGTAACGGCATCTACATGCTCGCGGACCCCGCGGACTGGCAGCACGACGTTCAGATCGAGCTCGCGAAGAACCCTGACTACCAGGGTGACCGGGTGGCACAGAACGACGGACTGAAGATCATCTTCTACGCAACTCAGGATGCGGCCTACGCTGACCTGCTCGCAGGCAACGTGGACGTCATTGATGGAATCCCAGGTTCCGCTATCCAGACGTTCCGGACGGACCTTGGCGACCGCGCGGTGAACCAGCCGGCGGCCATCTTCCAGTCCTTCACGATCCCGGGTCGTCTTCCGCACTTCTCTGGCGAAGAGGGCAACCTCCGTCGTCAGGCTTTGTCGATGGCAATCAACCGTGCCGAGATCACCGACGTCATCTATGACGGAACCCGCACCCCGGCCAGCGACTTCACGTCGCCGGTGATCGGCGGCTGGTCCGACTCGGTCCCCGGTTCAGAGGTCCTGGATTACAACCCCGAAAAGGCGGCGCAGCTGTGGGCTGAGGCCGATGCCATTAGCCCGTGGGAAGGCACCTTCAAGATCGCTTACAACGCTGACGGTGGCCACGATGTGTGGGTCAACGCTGTGATCAACTCGATCAAGAACGCGCTCGGTATTGAAGCAGAGGGTAGCCCTTACCCGACCTTCGCCGAGTTCCGTTCGGTCATCACGGATCGCACGATTGACTCCGCGTTCCGTACCGGTTGGCAGGCGGACTACCCGTCGCTGTTCAACTTCCTTGGGCCGATCTATGGCACGGGTGCTGGCTCGAACGACGGCGACTACTCGTCGGCTGAGTTCGACGCACTGCTGAAGGAGGGTTCGGGTATGACCGACACCGCCGAGGCAGCCGCGACGTTCCAGAAGGCTCAGGAGGTCCTCTTCAAGGACCTCCCGGCCATCCCGCTGTGGTACTCCAACGTGACCGGCGGATACGCTGACACGGTGGAAAACGTGGTGTTCGACTGGCACTCCGTGCCGCTGTTCTACGAGATCACCAAGAAGTAATCGCTGAAACGGCCCGCCCCATCTCCATGGGGCGGGCCGTTTCGCGTTTCACGTCAGGCGAGTGCGCTCATCCCGCATCGCTTGCGGTGTGCCAGTGCGCGCAACGTGGCACAGTATGATCGTTTTTCACATGCTCATGCCAACCGACATCCACGGGGTAAGCCAATGCTGATGTACGTGGGGCGCCGCCTTCTGCAGTCTGTCCCTGTGTTCTTTGGAACCACGTTCCTGATCTACTTCATGGTCTTTTCCATGCCCGGGGACCCGGTGTTGGCGCTTTTTGGTGACAAGACCCCCAACCCTGCGGTGCTCGCGCAGGTCACGGCCCAGTACAACCTCGACAGGCCGTTCATCGTGCAGTACTTCCTCTACCTCGGGAACCTCTTCACCGGGGACCTGGGCGTGACCTTCTCGGGTCGAGAGGTGAGCGAGATCCTGTCGCGGGCATTGCCCATCACGATGAAGCTCGTGCTGATGGCGGTCGTGATCGAGTTTGTGCTCGCGGTGGTGGTCGGCTTGATCTCAGGCCTCCGCAAGGGAGGAATCCTCGACAACGTCAACCTCGTCACGGCACTTGTGCTGAGTTCAGTCCCGCCGTTCGTCGCGCTGTTCGTGGCCCAGTACTTCATCGGGATCAAGCTCGCATGGGCGCCCGTGACCGTAGGGGCGAATGCGACGTGGGGAGCAATGCTGCTCCCTGCAATCGTCATTGCGCTCACGATATTTGTCACCGGGATGAGACTCATGCGAGGTTCGGTGATTGAGGCGCAGTCTGCTGAATACGTCCGCACCGCCTCAGCTAAGGGCCTCACCCGCCGCAGGATTATTCCCGTTCACATCGCACGGAACTCTCTCATTCCGGTGATCACCAACACCGCCGCGAGTTTTGGCGGACTGCTCGCAGGCACCACGGTGACCGAAGGGATCTTCAATATTCCTGGGGTGGGCAAGGTGCTGTTCGACGCTATCCGTCTGGGGGAGAACGCCACGGTGGTGTCTTTCGTGACCGTCCTCACGATTCTCTATGTCCTCGTGAATATTCTGGTGGACTTGCTCTACGCCGTCCTCGACCCAAGGATCCGATATGTCTAATCGCCCCGTCGAGCACTACGTTGCACCCGTCGATCCGGCGGACTCCAACGAGGTTGACCGCGTCAAATTGGGCGACCGCAAGTCAAACCTGTGGATTGATGCGTGGCGCGATTTGCGCCGCAGGCCGCTGTTCTACATTTCTGTCGCGATCGTCCTCGTCGTCAGCACCGCGGCACTGTTCCCCAATCTGTTCACCGACGTCCCGCCGAACAACAATTGCCTGCTGGCCAACTCGAACGGGGGACCTGAGGCGGGACACCCGCTCGGTTTTACGCTCCAGGGTTGCGACGTCTACTCGCGCATGGTGTTCGGCGCAAGTACCTCGCTATCGGTGGGAATCTTCGTGGTGATGATCACGGCTGTGATCGGCATCCCGATGGGGGCTCTCGCCGCGTATTACGGAGGCTGGATCGACTCACTATTGTCCCGTGTGGGCGACATCTTCTTCGCGATCCCGTATTTCCTGGCCGCAGTGGTGGTGATGTCCGTCCTGTCTCAGCACCGCAACGTGTTCGTGATCGCTCTCGCGATTGGTGGGTTCGCGTGGGCGTCGCTCGCACGCATTTTGAGGGCTGAGGTGCTACAGGTGAAGAACCTCGAATACGTGATGGCCTCCGAGGCCGTCGGCAGGTCGAAGTTCTCTACGCTGCTGCGACACGTGCTGCCCAACTCGCTGACTCCAGTCATCGTGTACCTCACGATCGCTCTTGGTGCCGCGATCACTGCGGAGGCGACGCTGTCGTTCCTCGGAATCGGGCTTCCCCCGTCGACCATGTCGTGGGGCAACGACATCGCTCAGGCCCAGACCTCGATTCGGGTGGCCCCGATGGCGTTGTTCTGGCCGTCCCTTGCGCTGACCGTCACCGTGCTCGCCTTCATCATGCTCGGTGAACTGATCCGCGATGCACTTGACCCGAAGGCGAGGGCCAACCGGTGAGCGAATACCACATGGTGGAGATCATCCCCGCGACCGACGTGCCTGTCGACCCCAACACGCCGCTCGTCAGCGTCGAGGATCTCGAGGTGACCTTCGTGACCGGCATGGGCGACGTCGAGGCGGTACGGGGTGTGTCTTTCGATATCTTCCCTGGCGAAACGGTCGCGATCGTCGGCGAGTCAGGGTCGGGCAAATCGACGACGGCGACCGCGCTGATCAAATTGCTTGCAAGCAACGGTCGAATTTCAGGTGGCCGAGTCCTGGTCGACGGCACTGATATCACGGGCAGCAGCGAGCGCCAGATGGCCGCTGTGCGTGGCGGGGTCATCGGCTACGTTCCTCAGGACCCGATGTCGAACCTGAACCCCGTGTGGTCCATCGGTTTCCAGGTCCGCGAGGCGATCCGCGCCAACGGTGTGGCCTCGGGTCGCAAGGATGTCGAGGCCAAGGCGGTCGAGGTGCTGCAGCAGGCAGGCCTCGGCGACGCTGCTCGACGGATGAAGCAATTTCCGCACCAGTTCTCCGGGGGCATGCGCCAGCGTGTGCTCATCGGTATTGGCCTCGCCGCGCAACCGCGCCTCCTGATCGCAGATGAGCCGACGTCGGCGCTGGACGTGACCATCCAGAAGGTGATCCTTGACCATCTTGCGAAGTTGACGCGCGAGAACAACACGGCCGTGCTGTTCATCACGCACGATCTTGGTCTCGCTGCCGAGCGCGCATCGAAACTGATCGTGATGCACCAGGGCAAGATTGTTGAGTCGGGTTCAAGCCTCGAGATCGTTCAGCATCCGCAGCACCCCTACACCAAGCGGCTCATCGCGGCCGCTCCATCACTCGCGTCGCGCCGTATTCATTCATCGGTCGTCACGGAGCTGGGCGACGACGACGTCCCCGACATGCTCAAGCTCGCAACACGGCGCGAGAAAGCCGAGGCCGATCTCAAGAAGGCCCCGATCGCCGTGTCGGTAAGGGACCTGCGCAAGACCTACTCGATCCGTCGCGGGGGCTTCAAGTCCGAGCCACTGCACGCGGTCGACGGCATATCTTTCGATATCCGCAAGGGCAAGACCCTTGCGCTCGTGGGTGAGTCAGGTTCCGGAAAGTCGACCGTCGCGCGCTTGGTGCTCGGCCTCGAGCGACCGACATCCGGAGACGTCACGATAGATGGCACCGCGATGAAGGGTATTTCGAACAGCGACTTGTTCAAGCTCCGCCGCCAGATGCAGGTCGTCTTTCAGGACCCTTACGCTTCGCTCGACCCGCAACGCTCGATTGGCGCCATTATCGCGGAGCCCCTCAGGGTTCACCGGGTAGGTGACCATGCTGAGCGGCAGGCCCGTGTCGAGGAACTTCTCGATCAAGTGGCGCTTCCCACCGCACTTGCGCACCGGTACCCCAACGAACTGTCTGGAGGGCAGCGGCAACGCGTCGCGATTGCGCGGGCGCTCGCACTCAAGCCCGACGTGGTGGTGCTCGATGAGGCGGTTTCCGCTCTCGACGTGCTGGTGCAGGCGCAAGTGCTGCAGTTGCTCGCAGATCTCCAAGAGGAACTGAACCTGACCTACCTGTTCATCACCCACGACCTTGCCGTGGTGCGCGTGGTGGCCGACGAGGTCGCGGTCATGGAGAACGGCAAGATCGTCGAGACGGGCACCACCGAGGAAATCTTCGAGAACGCCCGGGTGCCGTACACGCAGCGCCTCCTTGAGGCGATTCCGGGCGCAGGCATCGAGTTCGCGTCCTAGCTCAAGAGTTCCTGGACTGCCAGCCCTTCGCGTCGCGGCTGTGGGCGCGACGCCCTGACGGCGGGGCGAACGGCGCCAATTCTCCAGCATCGGGAACCGTGATGCCAGGCGTCTCGTTCTTAGCGAGTGGCGAGCCCGTGACCGGCGGCGGCGCGGGCAAGATCGACTCGCGCTCAAGTTCCTCGCGGGCGCGCGCCATCCCCGGGTTGAAGGCCTCTTCGAATGCCATAGCGTCACGGTACGCCTCAGTCGGTTGGTGCGCGAGGATGGGTCGGGGCGAGCGCCGCTAGACTTGCTCCCCGTGGCTCTTACTATCGGCATCGTCGGACTGCCCAACGT
>DGBM01000150.1 GCA_002384765.1 Demequinaceae bacterium UBA4004 | reverse complement strand
TTGAACAGGAGGGCGGTGACGTGAGCTGGCGAGATCAAGCCGCCTGCCTCGACCACGACCCTGAGCTCTTCTACGCCCACGAGGCAGCGAAGACAGCCCGACTACGCGACAAGGCCACGCGGACCGCCTTCGACATCTGCGCGGCCTGCCCAGCGCGCCAAGCCTGCTACGACGAGGCGATCGACCTAGGCGGCACACAGCACGGCATCCTCGCCGGCACCCTCGCCAGCGAGAGGACCGCGATCATCCGCGAACGCAAGCGAGCGGGGGCGGCGTGACGTGCCTCGACTCCGGTCTGTCAGTACGGCTGAGGACGCTTGAACCACAACTACACAGAGAGGAAGTCCCGTGAACACATGGACCTGCACCGCATGCAACTTCCCCATCGCCGACGACGAGGGAGTCGTCTCGGTCCCGCTCAGGGAGATCGCGGACATGCCCATGTTCGGACCCGAATGGGCACCGCGCCACCACCTGTGCCGCGATCCGGCTGAGGACTACTACGAGGTACCGATCGAGCAGCTGAGAGACGCGGACGGCGTGCTGCGCTGGACCGCCCACCTGCTCGGCAAGGTCTGGCTCGCCAACTCCAACTGGGACGCCATCATCCGCTCGACCGTCAAGGGAGCGAAGCACCCATGTGGATGAAGATCGACGACCGGCTGCACTCCCACCGCAAGACGCGCAAGGTCGTCCGGTCCGACGCTGAGAAGGCCCGCGACATCGCGCCGATGGGCCTGTGGGTCATCGCCGGGTCATGGGCGTCGCAGAACGGCACCGACGGATGGGTTCCTGAGCACGAACTCGACCGCTGGGACGACGACTGGGACGACCTCGCAGACCGCCTGGTGAAGGCCGGCTACTGGTGGCCCGAGCGGCACGAGGGCGAGCCCGGCTATGGATTCGTGGACTGGGAGGACTACAACCCGGTCACTGAAGCGCGCATCAAAAGCGGCGCATTTGCCGCTCACGTCCGCTGGCACGTCAACGAGGGCATCGTGAGCACGGATTGCGAGCACTGTCCACAGGAGGCTGTGGATGAATCCGAAATACCCCCAGAAATGGGGGAAGATGCCGGGCGCATGCGGGCCGCATTGGGTTCGCATGTGCAACGCACATGCGCTCCTATGCCTCTACCCGTACCCGTACCCCAACCCATACCCAACCCCAAAGACTCTTGCGCATCGGCTGACGCCGAGCGCGACTTCGCCACCTGGTGGAGCGCGTACCCCCGCAAGAAGGGCAAGGGGCAGGCAGCCAAGGCGTACCGGGCCGCGAGGAAGAAGACCGACGCCACGACCCTCCTCGAGGCAGTCAAGGCACAGCGTGAAGTCCTCATCAAGGAGGGCGTCAACTTCTGCCCCCACCCCGCCACTTGGCTCAACGGCGAGCGATGGGCAGACGAAGCGGACAACGTCGTCCAGCTCGACCCCGACCGCCCCAAGCGCGTCGGCCTCGCCTTCGTCCCCACCTGCCCCACCTGTGGGGCGCCACCCGAGGACGTCCACGACCCCGAATGCCCGGACCAGTCGTGGCGACCCAACACCGAAGGGATCGGCCTGTGACAGCGCCACCCCAAGACCTCGACGCAGAACGTGCCGTCATCGGCGCCTGCCTCGCATCACCCACCGCGCTCGACACCTGCCGCGAGATCGTCAACGGCTGGGACTTCTACCGTCCCGCGCACGAGATGATCTGGCAGGCCATCGTCACCGTCTGCGAAAGCGGCGAACCCGTCGACGCCATCACCGTCGGCGACCACCTGCGAGCGTCCGGGCTGCTCGACAACGTCGGCGGACCCGCAGCCCTGTTCGAGATCACGGCCAGCGTCGTCACCACGACCAGCGCCGAGCACCACGCCCAGATCGTCGCGGCCACCGCCGTGAGGAGAAGGCTGGTCGAGTACGGGACCGCGCTCGCCGCCGACGCATCCAAGCCCGAAGGCGACACCGACGCGATCCTCGCCGACGCATCCCAACGGCTCGACGCACTCAGCCGAGGACGCAACCGCGTCCAGCTCAAGCCCCTGTCAGAGACGATCGCCGGCACCCTCGCAGCCATCGAGGCAGGCCTGCCACCGTTCGAGCCCACACCGTGGCCCGACTTGGACGAACTCATCAACGGTTGGCGCAAGGGCGGGCTGCACATCATCGCGGCGAGACCCGGGGGCGGAAAGTCGCTCCTCGGACTGCAGTCGGCGCTCATGACGGCAGGGACGGGGAAGGCCGTCACCTACGCCGTGATGGAGATGGACCACGACGAGGTCAACATCCGCCTCCTGTCACAGACGGCCAACATCGGCATGACGCCACTGGCCCGACGTGAACTCAAGGACTTCCAGTGGATGAAGGTCAACAAGGTCATCCCCCAACTGGCCGACTCGCTCCTGTACGTGGACGACGCGCCCGGCCAGACCGTCGACCACATCCGAGCCCACTGCAGGGCCGTCGCCCGCCGCCACGACCTCGGTCTCGTCGTCGTCGACTACCTGCAGCAGGTCCAGCCGCCACCGCACATGACCAGGGCTCCACGCTACGAGCAGATCGGCGCGATCACCCGGTCGCTCAAGATGCTCGCCCGCGAGCTGGATGTCCCGGTCCTCGCGATGGCACAGGCCGCACGCCCACCCAAGGGCGCAACGCCACAGCCGCCGACGCTCGCCGACCTGCGCGAGTCCGGCGACATCGAAGCCGACGCAGACGCCGTCATCTTCCTGCACCGCCCCAACCCCGACGACGACGAGGTGGGCGTCCACGTCCGCAAGGCGCGCCAAGGCCGACTCGGCGACGCGCGCCTGTCGTGGCAGGCCCAGTACGCCCGCCTCGGCTCCATTGAAAACACCTACGGAAGGCACTCCGCATGAGCAACGAAACCCCCATCACCATCACCGGCAACGTCACTTCCGACCCGGAGCTGCGCTTCACCCCGTCCGGTGCTGCCGTCGCCAACTTCACCGTCGCTTCGACGCCGCGGCAGTTCGACCGCAACTCGAACGAGTGGAAGGACGGCGAGACGCTG
>DGBM01000092.1 GCA_002384765.1 Demequinaceae bacterium UBA4004 | reverse complement strand
CTGGCCGAGGAACGCTCCTCCGGCCGCCCGATCGCGGCCGCCGCATGGGCTCGGCGAGCGGACGGCGGCCTGGGTTCCGACGAGTTGCTCGGGCGCGTGGGCTGCATGCTCATGGGCCGGTGCACGTACGACGCCGTGATCGCCATGGGCGTGCCGTGGCCCTATCGCGACCTCCCGGTCAGGGTCGCGACCACCCAACCGTTGAGCGTCGAGAACCCCGCCATCACCCCGGTGGAGGGCCGCATCGACAGCCTCGTCGAAGACGCGCTTGCCGCAGTGGCAGGCAAGGAGGTCTATGTCGATGGCGGCAGGATGGTGCGCGCCACGCTCGCCGCGGGCCTGCTCGACGTGCTCGTGGTGACGATGCTGCCGGTCGTGCTCGGCGAGGGCACCCCTCTCTTCGACGCGACCGTGCCGCGCACCGACCTCACGGTGGTGGACGTCGCGAAGTACGGCGACGGCTTAGTGCAGATTCACTACCGGTGCCGCTGAGCGCACTCCCCCGCGCGCGGTTCGGTCAGCCCCGGATACCCCTGCGGCCGCCCGCCAACGCCCGAAATGCCGGCGAAACCCCGGACAGGCCGCGCCGTGGGTGGCGCGGGAACGAACCAGGCACGAGCATCGCGAGCACATAGCCAATCACCAGCGTGGGTGGCAGAAAGAACATCGCAAGTAACGCGAAAGTTTCGAGAATGTCCCTGTTGAACACGGTGGAGACCAGGGTCATCACGGTCATCGTCACCACGAAGGCCGCGATGCAGCCGATGGCGTGAACGAGGGCCAAGGCGAGCGCGCCGTATCGGCTGAGGTGGTGGTCGAGCACCGCGCCCACCGGGATGCACCACACTGCGGGCACGATCAGGAGCGCGGCAAGGGTCGTGGCGAGGGCCGCACCGAACGAGGGCACAGTTGCGGACTCAGATGAACTCCCCGACCAGGCCCACGCCAAGAGCGTCGCGGCGAGAGCGAGCCACCCCACCACGACCGCGCCTCTCACGATCGAGGCGCCTCGTCGGCGTCGCCAGACTTCAGCATCGGCCATACCTTTCAACGTACGCACGCCGGAGGCTCCGTAATGGGGGTCCTAAGTCCCGCATCGGGAGCGCGCGTCCGCTACTGGACCCCTGAGCGCACGTGCTCCTCGACCTCTCCTGGCGCCACCCGCCATGGGGTGCCGTGACCGGGCAACACCCAACTCG
Organism: Demequinaceae bacterium UBA4004; assembly: GCA_002384765.1. Next base: position 1,813 of record DGBM01000092.1, on the reverse strand, counting down.
CCTCGATCCCGGCAAGCCGTGCGAGGGAGTCGAGCGCCTCGTCGGGAGCGTCGGTGAAGGGCGCCGGCTGGGGGCCCTCACGGCCGGTGAGGACGTGGCGGGTGGTGAGGGCATCGCCCACACACACGGCATCGGCGACGGGAACGTGCACGGCGATGCTGCCCGGCGAATGGCCGGGCATCGAAATCACCNNCCGAGCGCGGCGCCCAGTTTCATCGACCCGCCGGAAGCCTTCGGCTTGTCGCCGCCCTTGGCGCGATCCGCGTCGGCGGCGTGGACGTAGACCGGGACTCCGGCCTCCTTGCGTAGCCGTTCGGCGAACCCCACGTGGTCGCTGTCGCCATGGGTGAGGACGATGCCGCGCACGTCCGCCGTGGTGCGACCCATCGCGGCGAGTTCACGCTGCAGGTCGCGCCAGTGGCCGGGCATGCCGGCGTCGATGACGGTGACGCCCTCCTCGGTGTCAATGAGGTACGCGGCGACGATGTCGTTGCCGATGCGGTGAAGGTGGGGACCAATCTTCATGGGAGTTCCTAGGATTCGTATCCGGTGGTGTACATGGCTACGCTACATAGGTATCATGGCTACCGTCAATAGTTTTCAGTAGCCACGCTGAGGAGCAAGCCATGCCGACGCCGTCCCGGACCTCGCTCGACGCCATCACGACGGCCGGCGTCGAGATTCTCGAGACACGTGGTCTACCAGGGCTCACGATGCAGGCGGTCGCGCGGGCGGTCGGAGTCAAGGCCCCTTCGCTCTACAAGCACGTCAGGGACCGCGAAACCCTCGTGGGCCTGGTGGCCGACGCCGCCGCGACCGATCTCGCCGCTGACCTTGAGGAACACGAGGGGCTGGCAGGCCTCGCTCACGCGTTGCGCTCCTGGGCCGCCGCACACCCAGAGATGTTCCGCCTCGTGTTCTCGGGTCGGGGCTCGCCCGAGGTGGCAGTCGCCGCGGGCGCGCCCGTGGTGACGGCGGCGCGCGACCTGGTGGGGCCCGCAGACAAGCTGTCGGCTGCACGCCTCGTCACCGCGTGGGCCACGGGCTTCATCTCGATGGAACTCGCAGGCGCGTTCCAACTGGGCGGGGACGTGGACGAGGCGTTCGAGTACGGAATCGAGCGGTTGACGGTGGCGCTCTCAGGTCGCTAGGTGCGTCATCCACAGCGGCGACCAGAGCCAGGCACGTGCGGGTGGGCTCAGACCACCGTAGAACGGCACGCTCCCCCACTGAACTCCCCCGGCGCCGCAACCGCTGCGGGGTTAGAGTAGAAGCGTGGCCCATGAGGGCGAATTTCATGAGCCCCTCAGCGACGAGGAGCGCCATGTCCTGCGGGGGCTCGCGAGCGCCTCAGCGCACCCTCCCCACGACCTCGTCGTGACCCCGTACCTGGAGTCCACGTCACCCAGGCGTCCGTCGTTCGCCGTGCTGCCCGCGCCCGTAGCCCTGCGAGGCCAAAGGCGCCTGCCCGACACCGATGCGGCCTCACACCACCCCGAAAGGAAGTTGTCATGAAGAAGGCACTGAAGGGATTCAGCGAGTATGACCGCTTTGGACCGTGGATCGACGAGGTCAAGCGAATGGACGACGTGCCGCGCCTGTATCGCAGCTACCCGATCGATTTCAGCGTTGAGCGCCTCGTGCTGAAGGTGCCGCGCGACATCACGCACAGGAACGCCACACCAGAGATGGACCTGTATGACCATCTGATCATGGTGGGGCGGGACCGGCTGACCGTGCTCAGCCGACGCAATGGCAGGTCCTTGCGCGCGGAGACTCACGCAACGACATCGGACAAGGCCAGGGGGTACGA
>DGBM01000216.1:9237-9502 GCA_002384765.1 Demequinaceae bacterium UBA4004 | reverse complement strand
CTTTGCGGGTGCGTGAGTGCCCCGCAGGATGGATTGGCGATAGGCGGGTTGCCGTTGGGGACCGCGCCCGCGGGGGCGTCCCGCTGTCAATCTGCGCGAGACCCGCAGATCTCACGTCATTACGCCCACGTAAGAGGACACCTCGCATTACGTCTACGTAATGGCATATACTTCATTACGTTCACGTAACGACACCGCACTCCCGGCAAGGAGGTCACCGTGGCCCACGGCACGCTGCGCTCCCCTGCCGACCTTGGCCGCGCCG
>DGBM01000216.1:9042-9193 GCA_002384765.1 Demequinaceae bacterium UBA4004 | reverse complement strand
GTCACCCCACGGTGGCTCTCGGAACTCGAGACCGGAAAACCCAAGATCCTCGACGCCCGCCTCTTCGACGTCGTCGCACAGTTGGGCCTCAACCTCACCTGGACCCTCGATGACTGACACCGGCATCGGCGTCCACCTGCACGGCCAACCC
>DGBM01000216.1:0-9022 GCA_002384765.1 Demequinaceae bacterium UBA4004 | reverse complement strand
CGGCATCGGCTCCACCGTGCTGTCGCTCGCCCTGCCACTGGAGAACACCCCCGCGCCCATCGCTGCCACCGAGGCGTTCTTTGGCGGCCTACTCCCCGAAGGCCCCCGCCTCGAAGCCCTGCTCAGCGACATCAGGGGCCTCAGCCGCGACAACCTCGTCGGCCTGCTGACCGCGGTGGGCCGAGACGTGGCCGGCGGGCTGGTGCTCCCCGGTCCCGCGATCACCGCCCTTGGTCCCCTCCTCACCGACGCCGAGGCCGCCCACGAGGTGGCGAACCCGCGCGGGTATCTCGCGGGCGGCGGCTCGGGCATCGCAGGCATGCGCCCCAAAGTGGCGCTGGCGAAGTCGGCCGCGGGCTGGCATGCCGCGCGCGACGGGCACCCGTCATCCCACATCGTCAAGCCCTCCTCACCGGACGCGCTCCGCGACGCCCACGCCGAGGTTTGGGTCATGGACCTGGCACGNNCTGGGCCTGGCCTGGGGCGGCGACGCCAAGTTCGAGTGGCACGGCTCCGGCGCGTCACTGCGGGCGATCGCGGCGCTCCTGGATCGCGACCGCACGCTGCGCTCCATCGGGCCAAGCGACAAGGAGCGCCTGCTCGCGCAGACCGTGTTCCGGCTGGTCATAGGCGACACGGACGGTCACGCCAAGAACCACGCCCTGCTGCACGATGCCCGGGGCGGCGTGACGCTCGCGCCGCTCTACGACGCGACGCCCACCGTGCTGTACGGACAGGGCGCCGTGATCGCGCTTGAGGTGGCCGGGCATCGGCTGCTCAACCAGATCGACGCCGACGCCCTGGTGACCGAGGCCAGCGCGTGGGGCCTGCGCGAGCACGCGGCGCGTGCGGTCATCGAGCACACCGCAGAGGAGACGCTCGCCGCGGCGCGGGCCGCCGATGCGCCCGAAGACATCGCGCCACACCTACCTGGCTACGTCACCCAGGCATGTGCGGCACTACTTGCCGGCAAGCCCGTAGGACTCGGCTTGGGCGAGTTCCCCACGGTCGCACCCGTGCACGTGGTGTAGTTCACCGTCACCCGGCGTCCTCCGCCTCCATCGCCAGTCAGGATCACGCCGTTCACGTAGTCATTCGGCTGGACCCATGCTGCTATCCCCCCGCGCCGCACCGCGCTATCGCCGACGCCGCAGGTGCGCCGCCACCACACGCCCGTTGCGCATGTGTTCCGACACCCACACCGTGTCGGGCCTCGTCGCCTGGCCAATCGATGACGCTGTGTGCAGACCTCGTGCGCGGGTGGCGCGTTGCTTGGCAGCGTCGAGGTGCTCCGCCAGGCGAGGCATCGTGCGGTCGCGGAGCTGTTGGGCCTCGCGCCCCACATCGGCGAACGCCTCGGCGAACGCCTGCGGCAGCGCATCCGCCATCTGATGCACTCGGTCGACCACATACTCCCCGCTCAGGCCCGCTTCGCGGCCGAGTGCCTCCCAGTGGTCCGACCCAATCTTCGACAGCGACCGCTCTCCGCCGATGCCCAGCGCGAGCTTTCCTGGGCCCGTGTCGTACGGCAGGTCGGACGCCATGTCGTACAGTGGCGCGAGTCTCACCCGTTCGCGCTCAAGTAGGAGCGAGTAGTTCTTCGCGTGCCCGTCAGTGGACGCGGTGAGTGCCGAGAAGATCAGCGAGTCGACAAAGGCCCGGACCGAGGCGTCCTCGTCGTCGCGCGAGATCGAGTAACCGCGGAGTACAGCGAGCACATCGGTCGACGTCACCCCTTCCCTGGAGTCATCGACGTCGTACTTGTTGCGACCCATCCCGATGGCCTGGTGGAGGTCCTCCTGGTGCAGGCGCCTCACTGTCCCGTCGTGGCGCGCGCGGTCGTAGCGGGTTGACACGACGGCGCTCTGGGACTTGAACTCAAGCCACCGTGACTCGGCGCAGTCGAGGCCGATCCGGGCGGCCGCGGCGAGCGTGATGTGCTCGTCAAGGGCTTGCGCGGCGATGCCGCGGACGCCGGGCTTGAGGATGTGGGTGGTCGCCTCAGACCCCGTCGCGGTGAACCACCGTCCGTCCTCCTCGCGCAGCGCGAGCTTCGGCTGCATGCCTGCGAGCGACCAGCGCTCGTGGCGCTTCACCCACGACACCGCGTCGTCCATCTCCATCTCGGCCAACCGCACCTCGATGTCCGAGTCGGACTCCGGCTCGAGCGAGCCCCCTCGGCGGATCGCGTCGGCGGCGTCTTCGGTGCAGAATTGCACCGCCCCCGCGCAGTCAAGCCCCGCGCCGTGAAGCAGCGAGAACGCATCGGTGGTGCCGATCTGGAAGTGCCTGGCCATCGCTGCGCGCGTGCCGGGGTGCTCGGGAAGTAACCCGTCCAGGAAGTGTGTGACGCGCCGGTCGGTGTAGCGCGCGGGTGACACCGGCAAGGCCAGCGACAGGGGCGTCGCGCCCGCAGCGCGGCCCGTTGAGGTGTATTCGAGCGACACGGCTCCCGTCCGCGCTCGCGACACGTCCGCGACATGCTCCCCGGCCAGGAATACCAGGAGACGCTCCCCTGTCTTCACTGCGACCTCGTCGTCGCGCGCAGCGTGGTATCGAGCGTGTCGAAGACGGCAAGCACCATCCCCAGGCGCGCATTGTCGCCCTTGCCGGCCTCGAGGTCGATGATCCACCGCCTGGAAGTTCCGGATCGCTCGGCTAGCTCCTGCTGAGTGAGTCCGCGCTCGAGCCGCAGGGTGCGAATGGCAATACCCAGCAGCGTGGGCGTGCGAAGCGGCCTGTCCATAGCGACCTCCAGTCAGTCGGAATGTCACTGTACCTTCACATGTGCTACATGCGCAAGAACCTGCACGTGTAGAGCGGGTGCAGGTTCCTGCACATCCACTAGCCGCGCAGAGTGTGACCGCGACGCCCGTGGCTCACACCCCGGCAGGGTCCTCCGCCTCCATCGCCGCGTTGAACTCGCGCTTGCTCGACTGCCAACGGTCCTCGTTGAGGCCGGTTCGCCAGTAGCCGGAGATCGACACCCGCGCGCGATCAAGGCCCGCGTCACTGAACAGGAAGCGTCGCAGCGGCTTCACCATGTCCGCATTGCCGTGCACGAACGCTTCCACCACACCGTCGGGCACCCCCGCCGCCATCACGGCCCGCACCAGCGCCTCGCCGTATGGCAGCCCGTGTTCGTCCCGATGCACCCACGTCACCGTGGTGCGCGACGGCACCCGCAGCGGCTGATGATGATCGGCCGATGCCACCTCCAGGAAAACCGACGCCCTGGCATCGGCCGGGAGGGCCTCGAGTGCGGCCGCGATCGCGGGGATCGCCGCCTCGTCGCCCACCAGCAGGTGAGCGTCGGCGTCGTCGGCGGGAGCCCACGCCCCACCCGGCCCCGTAAACGAGACCTCATCTCCCGGCCGCGCGGACGCCGCCCACGGACCCGCAAGGCCCTCGTCGCCGTGGATCACAAAGTCGATGGCCATCTCGTTCGCGACGCGGTCGAGCCACCGGATGGTGTACGTCCGCGTTACCTCGCCAAACTTCAGTTTGACGTAGTGGTCAGTGAACGTGAGGTCAGGGAGGGCGCGCACACCGTCGCCACCAAGGATCACGCGCACCATGTCGGGCGCAGTGACCTCGGTGCGAGACACCGTCGCAGTGTGGACGGGACGCGGGGGGCGGTTGGGGGTAGTCATCGTGAACTAGCGTACGAGCGCCAAGCCCCGCAAGCCACCTTCCTCAGGGATCACGCCGCGCGGGCGCGTCATGCCCGACCTACGATGGCAAAGATGAACGCTTCCCCTCCCGATCATCTTGTCAGTGAGAGCAACTCCGCCGACGCGGCAGAGCGTCCAGCGCGTTGCCGATGCCCTCGCCGCCGACGGATTGGTCGCCGCCAAGCCCGAACCTGACCACAAGACGGCCCCGTTGCTGGCGACAAGCCCCATGGGGCAGAAGGTGCCCGCACAACTCGTAGCAGCGTCCGACAAGGATCGCGGGGCACGCCTCTCGTGCACCGACGTGACGGCACAGGAACTCGCCGCCGCACGCGCCACGGTGCGCAAGGTGCTTGGCGCGCTGGCGGACTAGCTGCTCAACCTGACCGCAACCACGCGCCGCCTGCTAGCGTCGCTCGCGTGACAGCCAACCTGGTCTTCCGGCCCGCGGACATCCCATGAGCAGCGACATCACGCCGCCATTAGCTCACCCTTCGATCACGCACGACACTGTGGTGAGACTTGTCACGGAGCAACTCCCCGACTTCGTCCACCTCGGAATCGGCGAGCGCTTTGACGGCTGGGACTGTGCGATGTTCCGCCTGGGCGAGCAGTACGCCGTCCGCCTCCCACGGACCCAAGGCGCGGTGCGATTCCTGCAGGCCGAGATGCACTGGGTGCCGCAACTTTCGGGCGGCTGGGACTTTCCGGCGCCCCGCTTTGTCGCGCACGGACTGCCCAGCCAGGGCTACCCGTGGCCGTGGGCGGTCGTCACCTGGGTTCCTGGTGAGACGGCCGATACCGTCCCCCTTCGCGCCGACGCCGGGGCGGCGGTGGGCAGGGCCCTCGTCCAAGTCCACACCCCCGCGCCGGACGACGCGCCTTTCAACACCGAGCAGTCGATCCCCATGGCGGATCGCGACCCGAAGGTCCGCGAGCGCGTGACTGAACTCGCCAAGGAGCCCGGGCCGCTTGGGGAGACGATGAACGTGGCTGCGGCCCTCACGATCTGGGACGCCGCACTCGCGGCACGCGAGCACACCGAGTGGGTCTGGTCACATGCGGACTTCCACGGCGCGAACGTCCTCAGCCACGACGGCGCGTTCGGCGGCATCGTCGACTGGGGCTCGATGGCCATGTGCGACCCGGCCGTGGACCTCGGCTTCGTCCACACCCTCATGCCGCGGGCCGGCGTTGACGCCGCCGTTGCCGAATACGGCCGCCTCACCGGGCGGGTCGACGACGACTTCCTGGCGCGCGCACGCGGCATCGCGCTCAGCAAATGCGTCGGCGTCGCCATGTCCCCTCGACCCGTCACGACGGCGATGGGCTGGCGCGGACTCGTGGCGCTGGGCGCGGCTTCCACCGCGTAACCTAAGTCTCTCCGACACCAGAAGGACTCTCGTGCGTCAGACTCGCGCCCCCATCGCCAGCCGCATGGCGTGGCTGGTGTTCGCCACCGCCGCGGCCGCCTACTTCACGGCCGTGCTGCACCGCACCGCGCTGGGAGTGGCTGGCGTGGAGGCGCTCGACAGGTTTGGCATCGAGGCCACCGCGCTGTCGCTGTTGGCGGTCATCCAGATCACCATGTACGCCGCGATGCAGGTGCCCGCGGGTACCCTGCTGGATCGCTTTGGGCCCGCCGCCGTGATGGTGGCCGGATCGCTGGTGATGGCCGTGGGTCAAGGCATGATGGCGTTCGCCCCCGACTACGGATGGGCGCTCGCGGCGCGCCTGCTGATCGGCGCGGGTGACGCCCCGATCTTCATCGCCGCCACGCGCCTCGTGGCCCATCATTTCCCGCCGCGGCGGGTGCCCGTCATGGTGCAGATCACCGGTCTGGTCGGCCAGGCGGGCCAACTCGCCACCGCCCTCCCCTTGGCGTTCGTCCTCCACACGGCCGGTTGGGAGCCCGCATTCGGCTCGCTCGCGGTCGTGGGGGCTGTGGTCGCATCGGTGGTGTGGTGGGTGCTCGTTCGCCCTAAGAACCCGTCCTTCTCGCCGGAACGCTCCGCTTCCATGTCGGTGCGCGCGGCCCTGACCACGTCCATGCGCACGCCCGGGGTGAGGCTGGGATTCTGGAGCCACTTCCTGGGGCCCTTCTCGGCCAATACGGTCGCGTTATTGTGGGGGTTTCCCTACTTCACCACCGCTCAGGGCCGCTCCTCTGCGGAGGCCAGTCTGCTGCTGACCTCGATGGTCATTGCCAGCGTCACGGTGGCCCCGGTCATCGGCACCCTCACGGGACGCCACCCGCTGCGGCGCAGCTGGCTGGTCCTGGGCGGGGCAGTGGTCGTGGCGCTCACCTGGGTCGTGATCCTGCTGCCCACCACGCCGAGGCCGCTGTGGCAGCTCGTCGCCTTCGCGCTCGTGGTGGGCGCGGGCGGCCCGATGTCGCTCATCGGGATGGACTTCGCGCGCACCCACGCGGTGCGGGAGCGGCTCGGTAGCGCCACGGGCTTCGTGAACATGGGCGGCTTCATCTCGACCATCATCAGCGTGCTGCTGGTGGGCGTGGTGCTGCAAGCGGTCTCCCCCGCGGGCGCGTCGGAATACACGCTCGGCGAGTATCGTGTCGCGTTCGCCGCGTTGACGGTCCCGTGGATCATCGGCGTGGTGGGGGTCTTCACCAGCCGACGCGACGCGAGGGCGGTCCTGGCGGCCGAAGGTGTCTTGGTCCCCAGCGTGCGCGAGGTGTGGCGGCGCTACCGGGCGCGCTGAGCCCGCCGAACTGGGCGGACACCGTCGCGCCAGCACCGCGAATCCACAATCCACCTTCATTGCCTGCAGGCGGAGCCAGGACAATGTCGATTGGCGGTGCGCACGCGACGCCTCGACGCGCTAGCCGATCACGGAGATGTGCTCCCGGTGATGCGCCCCGGCGTCGACGAGGTCCACGATCGCCATGGCGAAGTCGGGCGCGGAAATGAAGGACTTGCCATCCTCATCCACCATCGCCACGTCGCCTCCCACCCGGTACGTGCCGGTCGCTTCGCCCGGAACCCAGGCACCGAAGCTCGCCGCCGGGCTCACAAACGTCCAGTCCAGCTCCGCGGGCGCGGCCAGCAACGACTCGAGAACGGCGTGGCCGGCCTGAGCCTCAATCCGGTACTGCTCGGCGACCTCGCCTTCGACAAAGCGGGGCTGGCCTGGTGCGGGACGGAGCGAGGAATACCCACCCACGACAATCAACCGGGCACCCGACTCGATGGCCGACTCCATCAGCAGTTGCGACAACTCGACTTGCTTGTCCACCATGTCGCCGCGCGGGGCGGTGGCGGTGATGACGGCCTCGGCGCCCGCAATGGCGCGCGCCCGCAGATCCGCCGACAACGCCGAACCCTGCAGGTAGGCCACGCCGTCGATGGGCACCATGGGCACCGAGCGGGCCATGGCAGTGACGCGGTGACCACGCGCGGCGGCCTCCGCGACGATCGCGGCTCCCGCATATCCGGTGCCGCCGATGACGGTGATGTGTGCCATGAGTGCCTCCTTGTGGCCGCGACGCGCGTTCGCGGCGCCATGTGGGCGAAACACCTGCGGGTCGCCGACCATTCCGGCGAGACGCCACCGTGACAAGGCTCGCGGCCGTCGCCAGCCAACTCTCAGTCGGGTCTGCACAATGCTTCAGGTGTCGCCACCGCGACCATCGCTGGGGACACTTGCGAGCACGCTGGCCTGATTCTCGGGGCGGGTTGGTCGTAGCCTGAGCGCATGAGCATCCCACAGCACACCCTCAACGACGGCCACCGCATTCCGGCGATCGGCTTTGGCACCTACCCGCTGGTGGGCAAGGAGGGCTACGACGCGGTCAGGTCCGCGCTCGACAACGGCTACCGGCTCATCGACACCGCAGTCAACTACGAGAACGAGGGCACGGTGGGCCGCGCCATCCGCGACTTTGTGCGCGAATCCGGCGTGGATCGATCCGAGATCACCGTGCAGACCAAGCTTCCCGGTCGCCACCACCACACCGACCGCGCCATCAAGTCCGGCTACGAGTCGCTGCAACGCCTGGGGCTCGACCAGATCGACGTGCTGCTGATCCACTGGCCCAATCCGATTGCCGGCACGTTCGTGGACGCCTGGCGGGGTCTGGTGAGGCTGCGCGAGCGGGGCATCGTGCGCAGCATCGGCGTCAGCAACTTCACCGAGAGTCACCTGGAAAGCGTCATCGCCGACTCCGGCGTGACGCCGGCGATCAACCAGATCGAGCTCCACCCCCTGTTCACCCAGGAGGCGATGCGCGCGGTGCACGATCGCCTGGGAATCGTCACGGAGTCCTGGAGCCCGCTGGGGAAGAGTTCCGCGCCGTTCGCCGAGGGGGCCGTCGCGAAGGCGGCCGACGCTCATGGCGTCACCCCCGCGCAGGTGGTGCTGCGGTGGCAGGTGCAACTGGGAAACGTGCCGCTTCCCAAGTCCGCCAACGCGGCGCGCCAGGCGGCCAACCTGGACGTGTTCACCTTCTCCCTCAGCGAGGATGAGATGACAGCCGTCAGCGCGCTCAACCGGACCGATGGTCGGCTGTTCGGAGGCGACCCGACCACGCACGAAGAGATGTAGTACCGCCACCCACACGCCAAAGACCTAGGAGCCGCCATGGCCTCACGTGCCTCCCGCCGCGCCTGGTGGATCTTCGCGGCGGCCAGCGCGGCGTACTTCATGGCGATCATGCACCGCACCGCCTTGGGCGTCGCGGGCGTGGAGGCCCTCGACCGCTTCGGCATCGGCGCAACCGCCCTTGCCGCACTGTCGATCACGCAGATCGCCGCGTATGCGACCCTGCAGATGCCCGCCGGACGGCTGCTGGATCGGTTCGGCCCCCGCACCGCGATGGTGGGCGGGTCTCTCCTCATGGCGGTGGGGCAAGTGCTGATGGCCACCACCCACAACTACACGTGGGCACTCGTGGCCCGGGTGCTGATCGGCGCGGGAGACGCACCCATCTTCATTTCCGCCTCACGGCTCGTGACGCAGTGGTTCCCACCGCGCAGGGCCCCGCAGATGGTGCAGTTGACCGCCCAGATCGGCCAGGCTGGCCAGCTCGCGAGCGCCATTCCTGTGGCGTGGTTGCTGCACTCCCAAGGATGGTCCACCACCTTCCTACTGATCGCCGGCATGGGCGTGGTCGCGGCGGTCATTGTGTTCAGCGTGCGCCTACCCGGGGCGGCCGATGCCGAGTCGGTCTCCTCACCGACCACGGGCGGGTCCCGGCACACCATCTCCCGGGCCGGCGTGCGGCTCGGATTCTGGACGCACTTCACCTCGCTGTTCTCCGCCAACACCGTGGCCCTGCTGTGGGGCGTCCCCTTCTTCATCACCGCTCAGGGCCGTTCCGTCGCGGAGGC
>DGBM01000039.1:2928-4041 GCA_002384765.1 Demequinaceae bacterium UBA4004 | reverse complement strand
GCGGGCCACTCGGCGGCCGGCAGCGGGTCGCCGTCCGCATCGACCCACCACCGGTACACGTCCGAGAGCGGGCCCAGCCCCTGCGCCGGGCCGTTGTCCCGGCATGCCGCCGTCGCCGCCGCGAGGCAGTGCCCGCTCGGTGCCGGACCACCCTCGAGATCACACCCGGAGATCGCGATCCGATACGACCAATGCGCCTGAGGCTTCACCAACAACCGCGCATACTCCGCACCGAGGCGGGATAGATCACCCTGGGTCAGGGTGATCTTTGCGCCAGCTTTGGATGATCCGCCGACAAAGTCCGCCCAAGCCAACGGTGACGGCGATAGAAGAAGAAGATAGGTGATGATCCCTACGAGAACGGGTGACCGGCGCATCAACCACTCACCACGTCGAACCCGAAGAGTCTCCAACCTGTACTCGTCCACGAAACCGTCGAGATGAAGACGGCCTCAATATGGGGGTCCGTCTTAACGCGCACGCCGCGCGCATTCACGATGCCCCTCCGTTCTTGGACGATGTGGGTGATGAACCGCGTCTTTCCTGCTGCGGGCGACAGCGGGTCCAATTTCCTCAGCGAGACAGGATCGCCCTCGTACCGCTGGCCCTCCCTGGCAAGCTTTTGCGCCTCATCAACCCAGAATCTGCAAGCCCCCGCGCCCTCATCGCACAGCCCGTCGAGAGCCGTGCTGTCGGGCGCGGTCCAAGCGGCGTTCACCTGATCGATGAGGTGCGCAATGAAGGCCTTCGCGCCGTCGTTGGTGTGCTTCTTGGCGGCGGCCGGCAGCCCCTCCGGGAAGTCCGGTCCCACGCTCGCGCGGCTCGCCGCCGGCGCAGCGGGTGTCGACGCGGTCACCGAGCTGCTCGACGCGGACGCTGTCGACACCGGAGGCGTCGGCTCCCGAGCAGCGGACTCAGCCGCGCACCCGGTCAGCGTGACCGCGAGGGCGAGCCCAGCGGCATACGGCAGAAGAGATTGTCTCGACACGGCTCTCAGATCCCCTGACCTTGAACGAGGCACGCCATCGGCGCGCAAACGGGCGCAAACGTGACAGAACGGTCCCATGATCCTGCCCGATCCGCACCCTGAACCGTGGCGCTCATCCACAGGCC
>DGBM01000039.1:0-2909 GCA_002384765.1 Demequinaceae bacterium UBA4004 | reverse complement strand
TTGGCCGCGGCGAAACCCTGCTCGAGGTCGGCGATGATGTCGTCGATGTGCTCGATCCCGACGGAGAGGCGGACGAGGCCGGGCGTCACGCCGGCGGCGAGGCGGTCCTCGTCCGGTCCCTGCGAGTGCGTCGTGGACGCGGGGTGGATCACGAGCGAGCGGACGTCGCCGATGTTCGCGACGTGGCTGTGCAGGGTCAGGCCCTCGACGAACTTCTTGCCGGCCTCCAGGCCACCCTTGATCTCGAAGGCGAGCACGGCGCCCGCGCCCTTCGGGACGTACTTCTGCGCCAGCGCATGGTTCGGGTCGTCCGGCAGCGAGGCCCAGACGACCTTCTCGACCTGGTCGTGGCTCTGGAGGAAGGCGGCGACCTGATGGGCGTTCTCGATGTGCCGCTCGACCCGCAGCGACAGCGTCTCGATGCCCTGGCCGATGAGGAACGCGTTGAACGGCGAGATCGCGTTGCCGAGGTCGCGCAGCAGCTGGACGCGGGCCTTGAGGATGAAGGCGAGGTTGACGCCGAAGGCGCCGTCCTTGCCGAGGTCTCGGGCGTAGACCAGGCCGTGGTAGCTCGGGTCCGGCTGGTTGTAGTTCCGGAAGCGCTCAGGGTCGGCGCCGAAGTCGAAGTTCCCGGAGTCGACGATGACGCCCGCGATCGTCGTGCCGTGGCCGCCGAGGTACTTCGTCGCGGCGTGGACGACGATGTCGGCGCCGTGCTCGATCGGGCGGAGCAGGAAAGGCGTCGCGATGGTGTTGTCGACGACGAGCGGCACGCCCTCCTCGTGTGCGACCCGCGCGACGGCCTCGATGTCGAGGATGTCCGACTTGGGGTTGGCGATGGTCTCGCCGAAGAACAGCTTGGTGTTCGGCCGTGTCGCCGCACGCCACGACTCGGGGTCGGCGCTGTTCTCGACGAACGTCACCTCGATGCCGAGCTTGGGGAGGGTGTTCTGGAACAGGTTGTACGTGCCGCCGTAGAGCGCCGGGCTCGCCACGACGTGGTCGCCCGCCTCCGCGATGTTGATGATCGCCAAGAACGTCGCGGACATCCCGGAGCTGAGCAGCAGGGCACCGACTCCGCCCTCGAGGGAGGCGATGCGCTTCTCGACGGCGTCCTGGGTGGGGTTCATGATCCGGGTGTAGATGTTGCCGAGCTCGGACAGGGCGAACAGGTTCTTCGCGTGGTCCGTGTCGTTGAAGACGTAGCTCGTCGTCTGGTAGATCGGCAGGGCTCGCGCCCCGGTCGCCGGGTCAGGCTGCTCCTGCCCGACGTGGACCTGGCGGGTCTCGAACGACCAGTTGGCGATGTCACTCATGGCGTGCTTCCTCACACTCGCGCTTGCACGCCGGCGGCCGCCGGGTGCCAGGTCTTCACCCGGGGCACCCCGCCGCGTAGCGAGGGTTGCCGGTCAGCGAGCCGGGGCCGTGACGCTGACACTCATGACCTTTCGGAGATGGTATGCCGCTGAGCTCCCCCCAGCCCGACGTGTCCTCATCGTGGACGCTGAGTCCCCATGCTGGACAGGGCGGCTGCGGGCGGGGAAACGGCCGCGACGGGCGTGGCCTCAATCACTTGGACGTCCTACTAAATGTGTCTCACGAGTAGCATGGTTGACCGTGACCAGCACTGACTTCGACCTGTTCCGTACCAGCGAGGACCACGAGGCGCTCCGTGAGGCGGTGCGCGCGGTGGCCGAGGACAAGATCGCCCCGTACGCCGCGGCCGTCGACGAGGAGGCCCGCTACCCGCAGGAGGCGCACGACGCGCTCGTCGCATCGGACTTCTTCGCTCCGCACGTCCCGGAGGAGTACGACGGGGTCGGCGCGGATGCCCTGGCCACGTGCATCGTCATCGAGGAGGTGGCTCGCGTCGATGCGTCGGCGTGCCTCATCCCGGCCGTCAACAAGCTCGGCTCGCTGCCGTTGATCCTCGCTGCGAACGAGGACGTCAAGCGCAGGTACCTGCCGCCGCTGGCCCACGGTGAGACGACGTTCTCGTACGGCCTGTCCGAGCGGGAGGCCGGCTCCGACACCGCGTCGATGAAGTGCCGCGCCCGCCGGGACGGCGACGACTGGGTCCTGAACGGCCAGAAGTCGTGGATCACCAACGCCGGCGTGTCCGAGTACTACACGGTGCTCGCGGTGACGGACCCGGACGGCCCGCGGGGCAACAACGTCACCGCGTTCGTCGTCGAGAAGTCGGACGAGGGCTTCACCTTCGGGGAGAAGGAGCGCAAGCTCGGGATCAAGGGGAGCCCGACCCGCGAGCTGCACTTCGACAACGTGCGGATCCCCGGGGACCGGGTCGTCGGTGCGGTGGGCGACGGCCTGAAGATCGCGTTGCGCACCCTCGACCACACCCGCGTCACGATCGGCGCCCAGGCCATCGGCATCGCCCAGGGCGCCCTTGACCAAGCGGTTGCCTACGTCAAGGAGCGCAAGCAGTTCGGCAAGCGGATCGCTGACTTCCAAGGGATCCAGTTCATGCTCGCCGACATGGCGATGGAGGTCGAGGCCGCCCGCCAGATGGTCTACGTGGCCGCCGCGAAGTCGGAGCGCGGGGACAAGGACCTCACGTTCTTCGGGGCGGCGGCCAAGTGCTTCGCCTCCGACGTCGCCATGAAGGTGACGACGGATGCGGTGCAGCTGCTGGGGGGCGCCGGGTACACCAAGGACTTCCCGCTCGAGCGGATGATGCGCGACGCCAAGATCACGCAGATCTACGAGGGCACCAACCAGATCCAGCGCGTCGTCATGGCGCGTCAGCTCCTCAAGGGTTGAGGGGTAGTCTCCTCAGGACCGAGTCCCCGAGCCCCCGGAGCGGACGCACCCCGTGGACCATGCCCCACCCATCAGCGTCATCATGCCCCTGCTCAACGAGGAGCAACACCTGGGTGAAGCCGTCGAGG
>DGBM01000159.1 GCA_002384765.1 Demequinaceae bacterium UBA4004 | reverse complement strand
AGTCCGCCCCTCGGACTGCAGCTGCTGCACCTTGGAGGCCTTGTCCTCTGGGCGGACGCCGGCGAAGTAGCGGTCGATGCCGAGCTCGGCGGCGACTGAGGCCGCGACCGCCTCCGCGTCACCGGTGATCATCACGACCTGGGCTCCGCGGTCGTGCAGCTGACCGATCGCGGCCTTGGACTCGGGCCGGATCTCGTCCGCGAGCCGCAGTGCGCCGGCAACCTGGCCGTCGATCAGCACATGCAGAATGATCGCTCCTTGCTCTCGCCACCGCGCGGCGACCGGGTGCTCCTGAGCGCCCTCTTGTTCCAGCAGGTAGGGTCCGCCGACCTGCACGGTGCGGCCCTCGACGTCCGCGCGAACACCGACGGCCGGCGAAGAGCTGAATCCGCCCGCACCCGGGATCGTCAGGTCGCGCTGCCGCGCTGCGGTGACTATCGCCCGCGCCAATGGGTGCTCCGAATCGGCCTCTGCCGCGGCCGCAAGAGCCAGCAGTTCGTCTGCCTTCCACTCGGCAGCCCCCTCGATCTCGATCACCGCGGGGGTGCCCTTGGTGAGGGTGCCGGTCTTGTCGAACAACACGGTGTCGACCTTGCGCATGGTCTCCAGGGCTAGACGGTCTTTCACCAGTACTCCCCCGCGGGCGGCGCGTTCGGTCGCGATCGACACCACCAAAGGGATCGCGAGCCCGAGCGCGTGCGGGCAGGCGATCACCAGCACGGTGATCGTACGAACCACGCCGGCATCGGGCAGGCCCACGAGCGACCAGACTGCCGCGGTGATGACGGCTGCTCCGAGGGCATACCAGAACAACCATCCTGCTGCCCGGTCGGCGATCCGCTGCGCCCGCGAGGAGGAGCCCTGTGCCTGCGCTACCAGCTTCTGAATGCCGGCCAAGGCAGTGTCCTCGCCGGTGGCCGTGATCTCCACACGCACACCCGAGTCGGTCGCGACCGTGCCGGCAACGACCGGATCATCCTCGGCGCGGCGCACTGGTTTGGACTCGCCGGTGATCATGGACTCGTCCATGCTGGCCGAGCCCTGCACGATCCGGCCATCGGCCGGCACCCGGCCGCCGGGACGCACCACGACCACATCACCGACCTGCAAATCGGTAGGGCTGACGGTGACGGTCGTGTCTCCGTCCACCCGCTCGGCCTCGTCCGGAAGGAGCGCCGCCAGCGAGTCGAGCGCCGACGTGGTCTGGGCGAGCGAACGCATCTCGACCCAGTGTCCGAGCAGCATGATGACGATCAGTAACGCGAGCTCCCACCAGAAGTCGAGCTCATGGTGCAAAATCCCAAACGTCGCGCCCCAGGACGCCAAGAAAGCGACCGTTATCGCCAGGGCGATGAGTAGCATCATCCCGGGCTTGCGGGCGCGGATCTCATCGACCGCGCCGGCCAGGAACGGCTTGCCGCCCCAGGCGTACATCACGGTGCCGAGCACCGGAGCGATCCACTTCGCCCAGCCGGGGACGGTGTAGTCGAGCAGCATCGCGAACCCCGCGGAAAATGCAACGACCGGTACGGCGAGCGCGAGCATGATCCAGAACAGTCTGCGGAACTGGCCAGCGTGGTCGCCGTGGCCTGCGTGCCCGCCATGCCCACCGTGGCCCCCGTGCCCGGCGTGGTCGCCATGTCCATCGTGGCCCCTGTGGGGCTGCTCGCCATGTCCACCGTGCTCGCCGTGACCGGCGTCGCCGCGGTGGGAATCGCGCGATGTGTGACCTTCGTGCGTCGAGTGCCCGTCGTGCGATGCGCCGGTTGGTCCTGCGTCGTGACTGGCGGAAGTCGGGTGTTGGTGCTCGTGCGCACTGTGGGGTGCCGGTATCTCATTCCCGGACCTGGCGGATGAGGAAGTCTGAGTGGGGTCATTCATTGCCGGCTCACTCCTCGGGTCGACTGCAAGCAGCCACGCCAGCATATACCCCCTAGGGGTATATGTCGAGGTGTTGCGATTGGGCCGGGGGACCCGGGGAATATTCCCCGCACAGGGCTGGTTCTGTCCGCGTGAATGCGTTACCTGAACCTGTGCTGGACAACGATGACGTGTTGCTCGACGTCATCGTTATCGGTGCCGGGCAAGCAGGTCTCAGCGCCGCGGGACACTTGGCCCGAAAGGGAGTCAAGGCGTGGGCGGGCTTCGTCGTTCTGGATGCCAATGATGGACCTGGCGGGGCGTGGCGACATCGTTGGGACTCGCTCACCTTCGACCGCGCACACGGTATCCACGATCTGCCCGGGGTGCCGTTGGGGACGCCGGACCCGCGCGAACCCGCCAGCCAGGTTGTCATCCGCTACTACGGCGCATACGAGTCAGGTCTCGACCTACCGATCATCCGACCGGTACCCGTCTCCTGCGTTGAGCACGACGCCGGCGTGTTCACGGTGAAGGCTGAGGACGGCCGGCGTTGGCGTGCACGGGCGGTCATCAACGCCACGGGTACCTGGGACAGCCCTTACGTTCCCTACTATCCAGGTATCGCGGACTTCGGTGGCCGCCAGCTACACACTCGTGGATTCACCGCAGCGGAGGATTTCATCGGGCAGAACGTCCTAGTTGTTGGTGGCGGCACCTCCGCTTTGCAGTTCCTGCTGCAGCTCGACGCGGCCGGTGCGCGAACTGTGTGGACCACCCGTCGGACGCCGAACTGGACTGGCCCGGTTCAGAACGTCGACTGGGGTGTGGCGGTCGAGGCCATGGTTGCCGATCGGACGACGCGTGGGCTGCCGCCGCTGTCGGTGTCGGCGGTGACGGGTATCCCGTTGAATGATCAATACCGCGAGGGGCTCGAGTCGGGCGTATTGGTGAGCAGGGGACGGCTGAATCGAATCACGGCTGACGGCGTCGTCCTGGATGGTCCTGGTCCCGATGGTCGCGGTGTCCCGTCGCAGGGCTCGTTCGCCGACGGGCTGCTCCTCCGGGTTGGTCCTGATCGGGTTCGACGCCTTCCGGGGCGGGCCGCGTCTTGCGCATCATCGGATCCGTCGGCGAATTCGGACCGAGTCTGGGAGACGCCGATCGACACCATCCTGTGGGCGACCGGCTTCCGGGCCACGCTCAACCACCTTTCCGCGTTGCGGATCCGCGAGCCGGGCGGCGGTGTGAAGCTGGCGCAGGACGGGGTGGCGGTGCTAAAGGTCCCCGGGCTCTTCCTGGTCGGATATGGCGCGTCCGCATCCACAATCGGCGCTACCCGCGCAGGACGGAAGGCCGCCGTGGCTTCACTGCGGAGGGTGCGCGCGTCGTAGACCGCGAAGTGCGGTGGGGGAACGTCCCGCCGCGATCCGATTACCTCAAGCGGTCGGAAACGTCATTCCCAGGAAACGTGATTCTGGGGTGGGAAAAAAAGACGGTCCTGGCTGATCTGCCAGGACCGTCTTACGTGGGGTGAGTAACGGGACTCGAACCCGCGACATCTGCGACCACAACGCAGCGCTCTACCAGCTGAGCTATACCCACCATTGCCGCAATCTGCGAGAACCCAGCATAACGGATGTGCCGGAGCCGCTGGACCGCAGGGGCCACCGTGTCGTTAGGTCGCCTGCGGCGTAGTGGCTGGCCCGAGATCTTCGGCGATCTGTCGAGCCTGTTCGGACGACGGACCGGGTTGCGCCACGAACACGGTGCTGCGGTAATACTTGAGTTCGGCGACCGACTCAAGGATGTCGGCGAGTGCACGGTGCGCCAGGCCCTTGTCCGGCTTGTTGAAGTACACCCGCGGGTACCAGCGCCGAGTGAGCTCCTTGATCGATGACACGTCGATCATTCGGTAATGCAGCAGCCCATCCACCAGAGGCATATCGCGCGCTATGAAGCCACGATCGACGCCGATGGAATTGCCGCACAATGGCACTGTGCCGGGATTCTTGATGTGCTTGGAGAGGTACTCGACGATCTGCTGCTCGGCCTGTTCCAACGACACCGTCGACGCGCGCACCTCATCGGTGAGCCCGCTCGCCGCGTGCATCGCCACAACGACCTCCGGCATTTGCGCCAGCTTGTCGTCGGACGTGTGGATCACGATGTCGATGCCGTCATCGAGCACGTTCAGCTCGCCGTCGGTGACGATCGCAGCGACTTCGATGAGTGCGTCGGTCTTGAGCCTCAGCCCGGTCATCTCACAGTCGATCCATACGAGCAGGTCGGATTTTGCGGAGTCGTTCATGCGGTTCACCTTAGGTCGTTAGGCTGACAGTCGATCATCTGGCGCCGACTGCGCCATACGACGACTCGACCGATTGGGGCACGTATGAGCACGCCGTCCGAGGAAGCAAACCGTTCTGCAGACGCGAAATCGATCTCTGACGGATACGTCGTGGACGGCCCGGCGTTGCGCCTAGGCGCGGTCATGCTCGACGGGAACGTCTATTCCGACTCCAGGGTGGCCATCCCGCTGTCGATGATGAACCGACACGGACTGATCGCCGGGGCGACTGGTACCGGTAAGACCCGAACGCTGCAGCTGATCGCCGAGCAGCTTGCGGACGCCGGCGTCCCGGTATTCGCCGCCGACATCAAATCGGACCTTTCGGGTGTCGCACAGGCCGGCGAGCCCAACGACAAGATCACCGAGCGCAGCCAGCAGGTTGGCGACGAGTGGGCGGCCACGGCGTACCCGACAGAGTTCTATTCCTTGGGCGGCGACAAATCTCAGGGCACTCCGCTGCGCGCTACGGTCACCGCATTCGGGCCGGTGCTGCTGTCAAAGATTCTCGGGCTGAACGAGACCCAGGAATCCTCCTTACAG
>DGBM01000167.1 GCA_002384765.1 Demequinaceae bacterium UBA4004 | reverse complement strand
TGCCACACGCTGGATGGCCTACCTGGGTGCGGAGGTCATCAAGGTCGAGCCGCCTGGTGGCGACCCGATGCGCGCGCTGTCCTCGGCGGAGGGCTACTTCACCCAGATCAACCAGGGCAAAACGCTGCGTGAGCTCGACCTTCGCGACCCCGACGACCTGGCCACATGCCTGGGACTCGCCGCGACCTGCGACGTCGTGCTGGAAGGGTTCCGCCCGGGCGTGGTCGAGCGCCTCGGCGTGGGGTACGACGCCGTGCGCGCCCTGCGACCCGACATCATCTACTGCTCCATCTCCGGGTTCGACCGCGATGGTCCAGCGGCCATGAAAGCTGCCCACGACATCAACTACCTCGCCTTGTCGGGTGCGCTCGGTCGCGCGCCCAGGCTGCCGGCCCTGCCCATAGTCGACTTCACCAGCGGCATCGCCGCTGTCGCCGCCGTGGTGTCGGCGTTGTTCGCTCGAGAACGGGGCAACGGGGGGCGCCACCTTGACGTGCCGATGAAGCGCGTCGCCGATGCTTTGGCCGCGCCGGGGCTACGGGACGACAGTATCGCCACCAGCATCCTGGCGCAGGAGACCCCGTGCTACGGACTGTTCGAGACCAGCGACGCCAAGCTCCTGGCATTCGGAGCGATCGAACCGAAGTTCTGGAAGGCGTTCTGCGACGCGGCCGGCGCTCCGGAGCTGATCGACCGCCAGTACTCCCCGGCCGCCAAACCGGCGATGGAGCAACTGGTCCGCGCCCGCACCCGAGACGACTGGGCTGCCCGGCTGGCCGAGGTCGACTGCTGTGTGGAGCCGGTGCTGGTCCCCGGCGAGGTGACTGTGGCATTCGATCCGCTCCTACACAAGATGGAGGCAAGACATGAATCAGGCCTATGAGCTCCTCCGCAAGAATGTGCTCCGGCATCCCGACAAGGTCGCCATCAGCTTCGGCGAGGAGACGGTGACGTTTGCTGACCTCGAGCGTCGGGTCAACCGGGTGGCCAATGCGCTGGTTGGTCTCGGTGTGCGCAAGGGCGATGTGCTCGCGCACTCGTCGCCCAACTGCCTGGAGGTCGTGATCTACACGTTCGCCGCTTGGCGGCTGGGCGCCATCGTCACGGCGGTCAACCCGCTCTTCAAGCGCGACGAGGTCATCAGCGTCGCCAACGACTCCCCTGTCGACGTCATCCTCGCCTGTGCCTCGGTCGCGGACTTGGTCGAGGAGATCCGAGACGAACTGCCCCATCTGCGCCACCTCCTGCGTATCGACGCCTGGGATGAACTGTTGGCGCTGGGCTCGGACGACTGGTGTCCGATCGTGGAGTGCGCCCCCGACGACGAGTGCAGCCGGTTCTACACGTCCGGCACCACAGGTCACCTGCGCGGTGCCCGGCATACGCACGAGTCCACACGGGCCATCGGCCAAGCCATCGTGGTCAACCAGAAGCTGCAGGAGAACGACATCTGTCTCAGCCCGATGCCGCTGTTCTACATGTTCGCGAACTGCGTGGTGCTCTACGCACCGTTCGAGGTCGGTGCCTCGATCGTGCTTGTGGAGCGGTTCACGTCCGGGGCCGAGTGCAACGACTGGCTGACCCAGCACCAGGTGACGTGGTATGCCGGTGTGCCGACCACGCTGGTGCGGATGCTGCATGAGCACGACCCGGCACGGCACCGTTTCCAGCTCAGGTGTGTCTTCACCGCGGGATCCAAGATGCCACCGGACCTGATCAATCAGTGCGAGGAGGTCCTGGGATGTCCCGTGGTCGAGCACTACGGCCTCACCGAATGCCCGCCGGTGTTCTCCAACCACCCGTTCATGGTGCGGAAACCTGGCAAGGTGGGCTACCCGGTCGGCAATCTCTACGTGCGCCTCATGCGCCCGGACGGCAGTGAGGCCGCGGACGGCGAGGCCGGGGAGGTGCTGGTGAAGGGGACCATGGTCTGCCACGAGTACTGGAACCAGCCCGACGCGAACCGGGAGACCTTCATCGACGGCGGTTGGATGCGTACCGGTGACGTGGCAGTGCGGGATTCCGATGGCTACTACGAAATCGTGGACCGGATCAAGGATCTCATCATCACCGGAGGGACGAACATCTACCCCATCGAGGTGGAGAACACCTTGTACCAGCACCCCGCGGTCGGGATGTGTGCGGTCGTGGGGATCCCCGACACGGAGATGGGGGAACTGGTCCGCGCCTACATAGTCCTCAAACCGGGCCACAGCGCCAGTGAGAGCGAGATCATCGAATTCGCCAAGGCCAGACTCGCCCATTTCAAGGCCCCGCGCAGCGTGGTCTTTCGCGAGCAGTTGCCCATGACCGCCAACAACAAGATCCTCAAGCGGGTCCTCCGCCACGAGACGGATGAACCGTAGGTCATTCGAACCCCGCCACACCGCGCAAGCTACCCACTCACCTTCCGTCAGACTGGAGGCAGCATTCCATGGATTCACTTCGGACCCCTGAACAGAAGGCGATCGCCAATGCGGTCACAAAGATCACGGGCAAGTACGGACACGCCTACTTCGTCGCCAGCGCCCGCGAGGGTCGTAAGGTCGAGGAGCTGTGGGACGAGATCG
>DGBM01000213.1:808-3000 GCA_002384765.1 Demequinaceae bacterium UBA4004 | reverse complement strand
CTCCTTCAGGCGTTCGCGCGCAGAGGCTCGTCTCTCCGGAGAGAACCCGTCAGTGTTGACCTCTCCCGAGGACCAGCCATCGGCACGCGTAAGCCTGTGGCGGAACGATCGATGCCTCATGGTGGGCGGCTGCTCGGTGAGCCCGCCAGCCACGATGGCGAAGACCTCGCTCTCGAGCCGGTCAGACTCGGACTTCCACGTGTCGTCGCACGCATCGCAGCCGCACGCAGGGAAGGGCTCTACGTAGAGGACTCCGGCGATGATCACGATGCCGGGGTGGGGCGTGAACGTCACGGTGATCGGGGCGGCGTTCGGGTTGCCTGGGGTGAGTCTCACGGCCGTGGTCGCGGAGGTGGCCGTCACCATCTCGCGGGGCAGGTCCGCCAGATGTGCGGGATCCTCGCTCACCGCCACGTCGTAGTTGCGCTCCAGGTACGCGATCAGTGCTCGTGCGATCTCGTGAAGGGGCTGGAACCGCTCAGGGTGGGTGAGCACCGAGTACGCGTCGTCCGGGGGCGAGCCCATCCCCCACCGCTCTCCGTACGGAACTACCCGACCGTCGGCGTTGCGGAACTCCTGCGGTGCGATCACGGGCCGCACGAACTGTTCCATGCTCGCCAGCCTATGCGGCCGGAACCCTGGTCCACGCGGGGAACTTGGGCGACCGCCCGTCCCCGGATGAGCGGCCAAGGATTCTGCGCCCGACCCACGGGGCAACGTGGAGGCGCCAGTAGCGCAATTCCCCCACCAGTCCGCCGCGAGGCGTGTCCGCGTCGGTGACCGCCGGCGTCGGCGTCGGCACGCCCATCGTGGTGAGGACGCGGCTCGCGATCCATTCGTGACCCAGGCTGCTGAGGTGCAGGCGGTCTTCCGACCAGTACGCCGCCGTGCGCCCCTGCGCCGCGTGCAGGTTGTCGACGAAGGTGACGCCATCGCGGCCGTCGACCAAGTCCTCGATCACCCGGGTGAGTCGGGTGCCCAGCCTGTGCATGCGCTTCCCCGCTGGCAGTCCATTCGTCGGGTCGGCGCCGGTCAGGATCACCACATAGACGCCCTTGTCCGCACAGCGGTCGAGCACTCGCGAGGTGAGCGTGATCATGCGCTCATCCGAGAAGCCGGGGCGGAGCATGTCGTTGCCGCCCCCGTTGAACGTCAGGTGAGTGGGCGGCGGCTCGAGCGCGAGCGCGGCGTCGAGTTGCTCGGTGACGATCGACTCGATCTTGCGGCCTCGGATCGCGAAGTTCGCGTACCAGACCTCCTGGTCCGGGTGGGCGGCGGCGAGCCCCGCGGCCACGCGGTCAGCCCAGCCAACCTCGGTGCCATCCGGGCGGAAGTCGTTCATTCCCTCGGTGAAGCTGTCGCCGATGGACACGATGCGGATGGTCACGCCCGCCAGTTTACTTACGACGAAGCCGACGCCGGGCCGCACCGGGCACGTGATCGCGCGCTACGGTGCGAAGACGGAACCCCCCGACCTGGCCGGCGACATTGAGCGCGCGTTGAGCGCCTAGTCGAGCGGTCGCAGCCTCGAGTACAGCACCATGTCGTGCCACCGCCCAGCGCGCCATTGGGCTCGACGCAGGACCCCCTCTTCTTGGAAGCCCGCGCGCGCCAGTGCGCCGCGTTCTGCAAGGTTGTCGACGTCAGTACTGGCCTGAACTCGCTCGGCTCGCGTGTGCTCGAAGAGGTAGCGCGCGAGCAGGTCTTGAGCCGCCGATCCGATGCCGTTCCCCCGGTGGCCGTCGATCAGCCCGATCGCGATCTCCCAGCACGACGAGGTGGACGGTCGGCCCCAACTGCGCTCAAACCACTCGACGCGCCCCACGTGATTGCCGTCCGCGAGAATCGCGAGCATGCCACCATCGGGCGAGAGACACCCGTCCTCCGCGAGGCGCGTTCGCAACTGTGCAGCACTCGTGAAACCGAACCACTGGAACTCGCCAGTCCCGTCGGTCGAAAGCAGGGCTCGCTCGAACAGTTCGACGCCTTGCTCGTCCATCGGCGCCAAGCTGACGCTTCCATAGGTCTCTGTCACGGTCTCACCCTAACCGCGCGCGGCGAGCGTCGCGTGGGCTACGTTGACCCCATGCTCACCTGTGCCGTCCACCACTGTGCGGCTGACACCTGTGCGCTCCACACCGCTCGGCGCACCTGATGCCCACTGCACGCGTCATCGGCGGCGGCCCTGCAGG
>DGBM01000213.1:0-747 GCA_002384765.1 Demequinaceae bacterium UBA4004 | reverse complement strand
CTTCGTCACGCGGTACGGCACGTCGGCCGGCAGGATCGCGCCGATGCTCGAGGTGTTCGGCCCCGAAGACCTCCGCGTTTGGTGTGCCGAGTTGGGCGAGCCGACGTTTGTGGGGTCGAGCGGGCGGGTGTTCCCGCAGGCGTTCAGGGCGACTCCCCTGTTCCGCGCGTGGTTGGCGCGGCTTGAGCAGCTTGGCGTGCGGATCGAACGCCGGAACTCCTGGTCGGGTTGGGCTGGCGCTGCCGGCGCCACCGATGCCAACGCCCCGGCCGACGCTCTTCTCATCACCGACGCGGACGGCCAGACGAGCGAGGTCACGGCCGACGTCGTGGTCTTCGCCCTGGGCGGGGCGTCGTGGCCGCATCTTGGGGCGGACGGCACCTGGGTGAGCCTGTTTGCAGAGCGCGGGGTCGAGGTGACTCCGCTGCGAGCCGCGAACGTCGGGGCCAGGGTCGAATGGTCCGAGGTCTTCGCCGAGAGGTTCGCTGGGACTCCCCTCAAGAACGTGTCACTTGCCGTGCGGGGCCAGCCCGGGGAACCGCGCCGCGGTGACGCGATGCTGACCCGCACAGGGATCGAGGGCGGGCCCGTCTACGCGAGCGGTGCAGCCATCCGCGACACCCTCGATGCCGGGCAGTGCGTGTTGGAGGTCGACCTCCGCCCTGACCTCACCGTCGGCCATCTCACCGAGCGCCTGAGGCAGCGCCGGCCCAAGGACTCGGCGTCGAACTGGCTGCGTCGTTCGAT
>DGBM01000106.1 GCA_002384765.1 Demequinaceae bacterium UBA4004 | reverse complement strand
AGGGCTCGTACAAGGGTACGTACGGGTCGGCAGATTCGACGGGCAACCGCGATGCGAGATCCCGCCGGGCCAGCATGCCCAATTCGGCGGACGCCGTCTGCGCGTCGGCGGCCGCCCTCTCGGCGGCCTCGCGGGCGAGTCTCTCCTGTTCGGCGATCCGCTCGGGCGTCATGGCGGGGATCTGACCGGTGGCGATCATCTCCTCTTCCGCCGTCCAACTCTCCATGGGGCGGGCGAGGCGCTCCAGGCGTCGGCGATCGCGGCGCGAGATGGCCCGTGCTCCGGCGTCAACCGCGGGAATCTCGCCCGTGGCGGCGTCCTGTTGAAGGGAACGGGTGGGGTCGGCCCGAGCCGCAGCGCGCTCGGCGGCCTGTGCCTCCAGTTCGCGTCGCGCGCGGCGAGAAAGCGGCGCGTCAGCCATGCGATCCTCCGAGATACAGCGAGTGCTGGACGATGTACTCCGCCACCGTGTCAGGGACCAGGTAGCGCACTGGCGCTCCGGTCCGCCGACGGCGCCGAACTTCGGTCGAGGATACCCCGATCTGGGGGGCATCGACCACTATGTGCGGCCCAGCCGTCGTGGGCGCGTCGTGCCCGGGCCTGCCAACTGCGACAAATCGTGCAAGCGTGACCAGCCGTTCGGGTTCGCGCCACTCGGACAGTTGCGAGATCGCATCCGCTCCCGCGATGAAAAACAACTCCGCGCCCGGGTAGGTGGCGGCAAGATCCGTGAGCGTGTCCACCGTGTAGGTGACATCACCGCGGACGATGTCGACGTCGGACACCTCAATCCGGTCGTCCGCCGCGACGGCCAGTCGACACATCTCGAGGCGTTGCTGCGCCGTGGCCTGGCCCTCGGAATCCTTCAAGGGCTGCCGCAACGCGGGCACCAGCAGGACGCGGTCAAGGTTGAGGGCGTGCCAGACCTCGCTGGCCACCGCGAGGTGGCCGACGTGGATCGGATCGAACGTCCCTCCCAGGACGCCGATGCGGTGGTTACTCACCTTGGTGACGGGTACCCACACTCCTGAAGGCATACGTGACGAAGAGCAGGGCCATCAGCCCGGCGAAGGCGAGCAGACCGATGGCAGCCGGGGGGACCGATGACTCGGCCGCGGCTTGCTCGGCAACAGCCATGACGATCATGCTCACAGTGACTCCTTCATCCGTGGTGCGTGTCCCCAGTATTTCACGGGGCGCCACACGTGGCGAACGACTCGCTAGGAGCGGACGTGCCCGTCTCCGTAGACCACCCACGTGGTGGTCGTCAGCTCGGCCAAGCCCATCGGCCCACGCGCGTGAAGCTTCTGGGTGGAAATGCCGATCTCGGCTCCCAAGCCAAACTCTCCACCGTCCGTGAAGCGGGTGGAGGCGTTGACGATGACGGCGGCGCTGTCCACGTGCGACACGAACTGCTCGGCGGCGTTGATGTCGTCGGTCACAATCGCCTCGGTGTGGCCGGTCGAATAGCGGGCGATATGCGCGATCGCCTCCTCGATGCTGTCCACCACCTTGACCGCCAGGTCCATGGACAGGTACTCGGTGGCCCAGTCCTCCTCGGTCGCGGGGATGGTGGGGACGTTGTCTGGCGCGAGGTAGCGTGTGGCGTCATCGACGTGCAGGGTGACTCCGGCCTCGTGAAGCGCCGCCAGCACCAACGCCAACTTGTCGTCGGCCGCGTCCTTGTGTACCAGCAGCGTCTCCGCCGCGTTGCACACTCCCACGCGGTGGGTCTTGGAGTTGACCACAATGTCGATGGATCGCTGCAGCGGCGCGGAGGCGTCGAGGTAGACGTGGCAGTTGCCCTCGCCGGTCTCGATGGCGGGAACCGTGGACTCGCGCACCACGGTCTGGATGAGGCCCTTGCCGCCGCGCGGCACCAGCACGTCCACGAGCCCGCGCGCATGCATGAGAACACGGGCGCCCTCGCGGCCATACGCATCGATCGACTGCACGGCGTCGCGGGGAAGGCCCACGGATTCGAGCGCGTCCTGCAGCACTGCCACGATCACCTCGTTGGACTCCGCCGCCGCCGAGCCTCCGCGCAGCACGGCCGCGTTGCCCGACTTGAGCGCCAGCCCTGCCGCGTCCACCGTGACGTTGGGGCGCGCCTCGTAGATCATGCCGACCACGCCCATCGGCACGGCCTTCTGGATGAGGCGCAGGCCGTTGGGCAGCGTGGAGCCGCGCTTGATCTCGCCGACGGGGTCCGGCAGGGATGCGAGGAAGCGCAACGCCTCGGCAATCTTGGCGATGCGCTCCTCGGTCAGGGTGAGGCGGTCCAGCAGGCCGGGGCTCATGCCGCCCGCGCGCTCCCGGTCCACGTCCTTGGCGTTCGCGGCGACGATGCGCGCGGCATCGGCCACCAGGCCGTCGGCCATGGCGTTGAGCGCGGCGTCCTTGGTGAGGCGCGTGGCGGTGGCGAGCACGCGCGAGGCGACCTTGGCGCGCCGGCAGGACTCGAGGACGGCGGCTTCGACGTCGGCAGAGATCGCAGTGTCAGTCATGCGCACCAGTGTAGGCGCGAGGGTGCGGGCCGGTCAGGGGTGCAGTGGCACCGTTGCCGTCCGCGGAATACTGGGGCTATGTCACTTCAAGCGCTGTCCAGCCCCGACTGGGCGTCCCATCCGGATCCCGACACGATGCTGCTGCTGCTGCACGGCTACGGCTCCAACGAGCGCGACCTGCCGGGCATCGCCCCGCACCTGGGCGTCGATGCGCCGTGGGCGTCGGTACGTGCGCCCATCGAGATGGGCTACGGCGGGGCCGCCTGGTTCCCGCTCGCCGACGACCCCGCGCGGTGGCTGGACCCGGCGCCCATCGAGGCGTCCACCGCGGCGCTGTGGGAGTGGGTCGACACCAACGTCTCCCCCGCCACGCGGCTGATCACCGTGGGCTTCTCCCAGGGGGGCCTGATGGCCAGCCAACTGCTCCGCACCCGTCCGGAACGCATCGCGAACACGGTGATCCTCAGCGGCTTCGTCCTTGCCGCTGACCAGCCCGCCGATGCCCGCCTGGCCGAGGAGCGCCCCGCCGTGTTCTGGGGCCGCGGCACGGCCGACGCCGTGGTGCCTGAGCCATTGGTGACGGCGGCATCGGCGTGGCTTCGCACTCACACGACCCTCACGGAGAAGGTGTATCCCGGTTTGGCACACTCGGTGCACGACCAAGAACTGGCGGACGTGACGGCGCACCTCAACCGCTCGTAGCGCCGGCCAAATCGAGGAAGCTCAGTCGCGGAAGTTCAATCGCGGAAGTTCAATCGCAGCCGAAGGGCGTCACCGCACGCGGCCACTTCTGGGCGCTGTCAGTCGCCGCGGCGTCACCTGACACCACATACACGGCGTCGCCATCTGCCGCGATCCACAACCCGGCATCGCCGCGTCGGAGCCCGGTGTCGACGGCATCGGCCGGGAGGTCGACGCCTTTGTCGGGCTCGCTCGTGAGCAGTTGGCGTTCGATCGTGGAGCCGGGGTCATAGACGTACATCTCGCCGCCCAGGTCGAGGAACAGCACCGCCTCCTGGCCGCAATGACGCGAGCCGGGATGCGCGGTGACGGTCTGATCCGGACCTGCCCACACCTGGGCACTCGCTCCACACGCGGCCAGCCCCAGCGCGGCGGACGTCAGCATTGCCGCGAGCGCCACTCCTCTTCGCAGTGAACCCACCATGTGATCGCCCCGTCCCGGCTATGACGCCACCATACGTCCCCGGAACCGCCGACGCTGCGAACCGCGACGCGCCAACGTGAGACGCGAACACACGGCTCGCGGCGCTCTCTCGCGGCGTGTCGTC
>DGBM01000232.1:231-17836 GCA_002384765.1 Demequinaceae bacterium UBA4004 | reverse complement strand
GGCCGGCAACCGCGAGAGCGCTCAAGCTCGGCCTTGCGGGAATCGCGGCGCTGCTGATCCTGTTGGGCGCTCTGGTGATCTTCACCTTCGATCCCTGCCCGGCCGGCGCCGACCCGAGTCTGATAGCCGATTTCTGTACCGCCAACTGAAGAGAAAACTGACGCGTGAGCACCGATAGCCCTGAAGAAGTCATCATCAAGAACGGCGTGCACTACCACCAGCACGACATCGTGATCGTGGGAGCGGGGGGTGCGGGCATGCGGGCGGCGATCGAAGCCGGGCCGCACGCAAGCACTGCCGTGATCTCCAAGCTCTACCCGACTCGCAGCCACACCGGGGCGGCGCAGGGCGGCATGGCCGCGGCGCTCGCGAACGTGGAGGAGGATAACTGGGAGTGGCACACGTACGACACCGTCAAGGGCGGCGACTACCTGGTTGACCAGGACGCCGCGGAGATCCTGGCGAAGGAGGCCATCGACGCCGTCCTCGACCTGGAGAAAATGGGCCTGCCCTTCAACCGGACACCGGACGGCAGGATCGACCAGCGCCGGTTCGGCGGGCACACCCGGGAACACGGTAAGGCTCCGGTTCGCCGGGCCTGCTACGCGGCGGACCGCACAGGGCACATGATCCTGCAAACCCTGTACCAGAACTGCGTCAGGCTCGGCATCAACTTCTTCAACGAGTTCTACGTTCTTGATCTGGTCATGACGGAGGTGACCGCCGAGGACGGCACCGTGTCAGAGCGGCCGTCCGGCGTCGTGGCCTACGAGCTGGCGACCGGTGATCTGCACGTGTTCCAAGGCAAGGCCTTCATCTTCGCCACGGGAGGCTTCGGCAAGATCTTCAAGACCACCTCGAACGCCCACACGTTGACGGGGGACGGCGTCGGCATTATCTGGCGCAAGGGCCTTCCCCTGGAGGACATGGAGTTCTACCAGTTCCACCCGACCGGGCTGGCCGGCTTGGGGATTCTGCTCTCGGAGGCGGCGCGCGGCGAGGGGGCGATCCTCCGCAATGCCAGCGGCGAGCGGTTCATGGAGCGGTACACGCCCACCCTGAAAGACCTAGCCCCGCGCGACATCGTTGCCCGGTCGATGGCGACCGAGATCCGGGAGGGCCGCGGCGGCGGGCCGAACAAGGACTACCTCTACCTCGACATCACGCACTTGTCCCCGGAGGTGATCGACGAGAAGCTGCCGGACATCACCGAGTTCGCGCGCACCTATCTCGGCGTAGAGCCCTACACCGAGCCCGTACCCGTGCTGCCGACCGCGCACTACGCGATGGGCGGGATACCGACCAACACGGATGCCGAGGTGCTGCGCAGCAACACCGAGGTCGTGCCGGGCCTTTACGCTGCGGGCGAGTGCGCCTGCGTGAGCGTGCACGGATCGAACCGCCTCGGCACGAACTCCCTGCTGGACATCAACGTCTTCGGAAAACGGGCCGGCAACAACGCCGTCGGGTACGTGAAGACGGCGGACTGGGTGCCGCTGCCCGAGGATCCGGCCGGCGGCGTGCGGGCGATTCTCGACGGCGTGCGCGGCGGAGATGGCACAGAGCGGATCTCCGCCATCCGCAAGGAACTCCAGGATTCGATGGACCGCAATGCCCAGATCTTCCGCACGGACGAGTCGTTGCAGGAGGTCACGGGGCTGATTGAACAGCTTCGAGCCCGGTACCGGAACATCAGCATCCAGGACAGGGGCAAGCGCTACAACACCGACCTGCTCGAGGCGGTCGAGCTGGGATTCCTGCTCGACCTCGCCGAGGTGCTCGTCTACTCGGCGCGCAACCGCAAGGAGAGCCGCGGCGGGCACATGCGCGAGGACTTCCCGGAGCGCGACGACGAGAACTTCCTCGTGCACACCATGGCATACCGCATCGGGGATCCGGAGTCCGCGGCCGCGGGCGATCACATCAGACTCGATTGGAAACCAGTCGTCATCACCAACTACACGCCGATGGAGAGGAAGTACTGATGAGTAGTGCTGTGATGGAGGGCCATCCCGCGGCCCCCGAGGCCCCGCAGCCGTTCACGGTCACCCTGATCATCCGTCGTTTCGACCCCGAAGTCGACGCAGAGCCGCGCTGGCAGGACTTCGACGTTGAGATGTACCCGACGGACCGCATCCTCGATGCCCTGCACCGGATCAAGTGGGAGCAGGACGGCTCGCTCTCTTTCCGCCGCTCCTGCGCGCACGGCGTCTGCGGCTCCGACGCCATGCGCATCAACGGCCGCAACCGCCTGGCCTGCAAGACGCTCATCAAGGACCTCGACATCACCCAGCCGATCTACGTGGAGGCGATCAAGGGCCTGCCCTTGGAGAAGGACCTGATCGTGGACATGGAGCCCTTCTTCGCCTCCTACCGCGAGATCATGCCGTTCCTGATGCCGTCGGGCCCCACGCCGGAACGCGAGCGCCTGCAGTCCCCGGAGGAGCGCGAGCGCTTCGAAGACACCACCAAGTGCATCATGTGCGCCGCATGCACCACGGCGTGCCCCGTGTTCTGGAGCGACGGCCAGTACTTTGGCCCGCAAGCCATCGTGGGTGCCCACCGGTTCATCTTCGACAGCCGCGACTCTGGTCAGTGGGACCGCCTGGAGATCCTCAACGACAAGGCGGGCGTGTGGAAGTGCCGCACCACGTTCAACTGCACCGAGGCGTGCCCGCGCGGCATCGAGGTCACCAAAGCGATCTCCGAGGTCAAGAGGGTGCTCAACACCGGCGAGATCTAGCAGCCAGCTCCACCTAGAGTGGCAGCCGCACCGTGGCACGCCGCGTGGTGACCTTGCCCTTGCGGGCCTTCGCGCCTACGCGCGTGACAACCTGGCGCTCGGGCCGTGCGACGTTCTCAGCATCGATCGTGCGGTGCGCGCCGATCCAGGCCGCAGCCATGAGGATCGCACGCGTCGTGAAGTCCACGAAGATCAGGAGCGTCACGACCGCCGCGATCGAGGCGAGCACGGCGTTGTCCGCCGCGGAACCCACCAACGCGGAACTGGCGAGCCGCAGGATGCCGATCACTGCCGCGGTGACCAGGAGCACCGGCCAGAGGCGCCGCCACCGCGCCCGGGCGTGACCCAGCACCACGATCGCCATCGCCACGAACAGCATGTCGATCACGAGGCCCACCATCAGTGCCGGGATGCGCAACAACCACTCGCTCACCGTCGTATCCGAGATCAGCCCCGCCAGCCACTTCGCGGCACCCGAGGCCACCACCTGCACCACGAGGCCCGCGATGCCAATCAGCAGGATCCCGACGAGCGCAATGACGTCGCGCAACTTGCCCTGCAACGGGTTGCCCGCATCGCGCCCGAGCATGGTGACGACGCCCGTGCGCAAGCCGCCAATGAAGCGGGAGGCGCGGTTGGCACCCAAAAGCAGCGCGAACAATCCCACCAGACCCGTCGCCGTGGTCGCCAGCGTGGTGTCCGGTGACACCAGCGCGTCGTTGCCGGATCCCACGACGCCTGGCACCGCGTTCTCCAGAACCCTGAAGAATGCCGACCGCACACCCGGGATGTATTGGGCAAGGAAGGAGACGATGGTCGCGCCGATGACCAGGCCCGCCGCGATCGACACGAGCGAGTAGTACGCGATGCCGCCTGCGAGCACGTTGCCGTTCCGCTCGCCGTAGCGAGAAATCATGCGGCCCGCGTGGGTTTGGTCAAAACGCGACTTGAGGTGCTTGCCCCGGGAGGCCAGGACCCGTGCCCGCTCCTTGAGAGACGGGTTGTGCATCATGCGGCCCTCCTGACATGCACTAGCGACGCTTGGGTGGCAACAGACCCACGCGGTCGTAGATGCGCTCAAGCGTGGCCTGTGCGATGACGGAGGCTTTCGCGGCGCCGTCCGCCAACACGGAGTCCAACCTGTCCGGGGACTCGATCCATTCCATCGCGGCGTCGCGCACGGGAGCCAGCGCTCCCACCACGACATCGGCCAGGTCGGCTTTGAGGTGGCCGTACATCTTGCCTTCGTAATCGGCGACGATGTGGTCCACCGGCCTGCCGGTGAAGGCCGAGTAGATCGTCAGCAGGTTGGATACTCCGGGCTTGTTCTCACGGTCGAAGCGAATCACGGTGTCCGCATCCGTCACGGCCGACTTGATGCGCTTGGTGATCACCTTGGGGTCGTCAAGGATGTCGATGATGCCGTTGGGGCTCGACGAAGACTTGGACATCTTCGCGGTGGGGTCTTGGAGGTCGTAGATCTTGGCGACCTCCTTCACAATGTGTGGCTCCGGCACGGTCACGGTGCCCTCGCCTAGGCGGGTGTTGAGCCGGTGTGCGAGGTCGCGCGAGAGCTCTAGATGCTGGCGCTGGTCCTCGCCCACGGGCACCACGTTGGTGTCGTACAGCAGAATGTCGGCGGCCATCAGCACGGGGTAGATGAAGAGGCCCACGTTGGTGCCGGACTCGCCCACCTTGGAGGACTTGTCCTTGAACTGGGTCATCCTGCCCGCTTCGCCCATGCCCGTGAAGGTCGACAGGATCCACGTCAGCTCGGCGTGTTGCGGCACGTGCGACTGGACGAACAGCGTGGACCGTTCCGGATCCACTCCCGCCGCCAGGAACTGCGCCGCAGTGACGCGGGTGCGGCGGGTCAGCACGGCGGGATCTGGTGCGACCGTCAGAGCGTGCAGGTCAACGACCGAGTACACGGCGTCGCGACCCTCTTGTAGCGCGACCCACTGCAGCAGGGCGCCCAGATAATTGCCGAGCTGGAGAGAGTCCGAGGTCGGCTGCATCGCCGAGAACACGCGCTGAGTCATGGGGACATTGTTCCAAACTCTGGGCGCGCCGCCGACGCCCGAGCTGGACCTACGTGGCCTCGTCGTCGAAAGGGGCCCCTGCGACGGCCTCGACCACGGCCGGGTCGCTCGCTGCAGACCGTCGCTTGCGACGTGAACCGACAGCCGCGGTGCCCGCCGTCCCGACGGTCCCGGTTGCCGCCGCTACCGGTGCCGGTCCGGCGGCAGGCGTCGCGTCGTCGTCATCGAACAGGGCTTCGCGGACGATCTTGCGTGGATCGTATTGGCGTGGGTCGAATTGCTTCCAGTCGACGTCCTCGCCGAATTCGGAGGTCAGCGCCGCCTGGCCTTCGCGCAGGGCCCCGCGCGCTCGCTTCGCGAACGAGCGCAGCCCGCGCACGTACTCGGGGAGTCGTTCGGGCCCTACGAGGATGACCGCGATCACGGCGATCACCAGGAATTCGGACCCGTTGATGTCGAACATGCCCCCTATTGTGACCCGTTACTGCCGTTGCCGGAAGTCGTGTCTCCGTAGTTGAGATCGCCGAGGGCGCCGAGCGTCACGTTCACGTCGACGTCCTTGCCGTCGCGCTCGAGGGTGAACGTCACCTCGTCGCCCGGGGCGTGGGTGCGAATCTTGACGATGGCGGTCTCAGAATCAGCGACGAGCTCGCCTTCGATCGCCACGATGATGTCGCCCTCGACGATGCCCGCCTTGTCGGCGGGCGAACCTGCCACGACTCCGGGGTTGCCGCCGGTTTGCGTCGAATCGGCGACTCGCACCCCGCGGCCCGCGTACGTCGAGTCGAGCTGAGCGCCGATCGCGGGCACCGCGGCCTTGCCGGTGGCGATGAGCTCCTCGGCCACACGGCGCGCTTGGTTCGAGGGGATGGAGAACCCGAGTCCCACCGAACCGGCGCCCGTGGCCTGGGTCGCTCCTGGAAGGGCCGCGATGGCCGAGTTGATGCCGATGACCTCGCCGCTCATGTTGAGCAGCGGACCACCCGAATTGCCGGGGTTGATCGCGGCGTCGGTCTGGATAGCGGCCATGTAGGCGGGCGTGCCACCGCGACCGGTGGTGACGGGGCGGTCGAGCGCCGACACGATGCCCGTTGTCACGGTCGACTCAAGGCCGAGCGGCGAACCCACTGCGACCACCGGGTCGCCTACCACCATCGCGTCGGAGTCGCCGAGCACGAGCGGCGTGATGTTGGTGCGGGCCACCTGCAACACGGCGAGGTCGTAGTCCGCTGACGTGCCGACGATCGTGGCATCTTCCACCTGTCCATCGCTGAACATCACCTGCACCGTGCCGTTTGCACCCTCGACCACGTGGTTGTTGGTGAGGACGTATCCGTCCGAGCGAATGACCATGCCCGACCCAGTCGAGCCGCCCGATGCGGACCTGGTCTCGATCTGCACGACCGAGGGCAGTGCGGCCTGGGCGACGGCCGCGACGGAGCCCGTCGCGGGTTGGCCCGAGTCGCTTGTCGCTGGAACCGGCAGGGCCGCGACCTGCGCGGGAGACGCGGAGTCCTCCGGACCCCATGCCTGCCACGCGGCCGCTCCGCCGACACCGCCGCCGACACCGAGCAGCAAGGAGGTGACGGCGATCGCCGCTCCCACTCCGCGACGAGGCGGCACCGGCCGTGACGGTCGCGCTGGGGCACCGGGAACAACATATTCGGTCGTCGATTCAGGATTCCGCGGCGGCGCCTCAAACACCTGGTCGCCGCTCGCGGGAGCGACGTCGGGCGCAGGGGTCTGGGGACGGGAGTCGGGCGAGACTGCGTGGTGTTCGACGGCGGCGTCGGTGCGGACGGCGCCACGTGGCGCGTCGTCCTGCGGGCGCGGCTCGTCAGGTGAAGCGAAGAGTTGAGACATGAAAACTCCTAACGGCTGAGCGCGTCGGCAAAACTATGCAAGCCTTCCGAGACGCGATCGACGAAACCGGGATCTGCTCCTGCCGGGAATTCGGCAGCCACGGACTCCAGCGTGGGCAGAGAGCACTCGCAAGACAGCGCCACGACGACGTCGCCGGTCTGCCAGACCACGGTCGAGGAGGTACCCGATTCGACGACGTAGACATTGGCTACGTCGACATCTGCATGCGGCATCTGCGCCACGACGGACGACGTGAGGTGACCGTGCTGTTGCACGATCTGCACGACTGTCGGTCCCGATAGCAGGGTGGCAAACAGCGCCAGTTGACCATTTGCGCGTTGCACGACGCGCGCTTCAATGGGGATCAAGTCAGATTGTGAGAAGTCGGGGTGGATCCAGGAGCGCAGCATCTCGCCATTGCGCATCCCTTGTGGATCAACGTAGGCGACGGACGAGGTTCCGGCCGCCTTGCGCGGCTGAGCGAACTCCAGCGACACGTCGTCGGGAGCGCCCACCCGCCAAGCGGCGCCCACGACAAGCACCGCCGCCAACGCAAGGACTGCGACGCTGATGAGGGGCCCTCGGTGCACGGACCGGGTGGCGCGGGCGTTCTCGGGACGCTCGGCGGCCGCGATCTCTGCGATCCTGGTGCGGTCCAGCAGCTGCGCGGCAAACCGCATGTCGATGCCCGCCTCGGAGCTGTTGAGTGCGTCCCTGGCGGCGCGGAGCTCGTGGAAACGGCTGGTGCACTCTTCGCATTCGCCCAGGTGGGCCATTGCCGTGTAGGCGCGATCCCCCCGCAACCTGCCGTCAAGCAAGTCGTGAATGGAGTCCCCGAGGTGCTTAGGTCTCACTGCCCGCCCCGCGAGGGCGCGTGATGCGCGAGCGAGTCACGCAAACGGGCACGGGCGCGGGACAAGCGGGATCGGACGGTGCCGAGTTTGATGCCCAACGTCGCCGCGATTTCTTCGTAGGACAGGCCCTCGATATCTGAGAGCACCACGGCTGCGCGGTACTCGGGCGGGAGATCGGCAAGAGCCTCGATGATGTCCGCACCGAGGTGCGCCATCTCGAAGGCCTCTTCAGGCTGTCCTGACCGCTCTTCCCTGTCAAAACTGTCGGACGTCGCCACCGAGGCGTCGTCGTCGGCCATGAAGTCGAAGCGAATGCGGCTCTTGCGACGCATCCGGTCAAGGAACAGGTTGGTGGTGATGCGGTGCAGCCAGCCCTCGAACGTACCGGGCTTGTACTGCGACAACGAGTTGAACACGCGAACGAAAACGTCCTGCGTGAGATCCTCCGCGTCGTGCTGGTTACCCGTGAGGTGGTAGGCCAAGCGATACACGCGAGAGGCGTGCTGCTCAACAATTGCCTGCCACGTCAGGTCTTGAGAGTCGACTGCAGTCGCCACGTCGGGTGTGCTCATGCATCGACCTCCTTCACGCTTTCCACAACGATCCTTGACAGTCCTATGTTCCCACGCGCGAGCCGCCCGTGTCATCGGCCGTGCGGCGGATACGATTCGTCAAGGAGGTGCCATGACCGGCGACCCGTTAGTGGCGGCGTTTGCTGACGACTTTGCCAGGGAGGATGACGTCCTTCTGGCTGCACGCGATGCGGCCGACGAGTGGGGTGTCGACTCGCTGTCCCCCGGCACGGGCGCCACACTGACCGTCGTGGCACGCGCGTGCGGCGCACGGGCGGTTGTCGAAATCGGCACCGGCGTGGGGGTGTCTGGCGTGTACCTGGTGCGCGGCATGGTGCCTGGGGGCGTCCTCACGAGCATCGACGTCGAGCCCGACCACCATCGCAGCGCTCGCGCCACGTTCTTCGCGGCGGGATTTGCCCCCGAACGCACTCGCCTCATCACTGGGCGCGCACTGGACGTGCTGCCGCGGCTGACCGATGGCGGCTACGACCTGGTGCTGATCGACGGCCGCCGCACCGAGTTTCCCGACTACATGGAACAGGCCGTGCGCCTCGCGCGGCCGGGCGGCATGATTGTCATGGCCCATGCGCTCGCCGAGGGCCGAGTAGCAGACCCCGCCCAGCGGGACCCGGAGACCACGGCGATCCGGGAGGCGTTGCGCGCAGTACGCGGAGCGGACGGCCTCACGGCGTGCCTGGTGCCGGTGGGAGATGGACTCCTGATCGCGACAGTGGACGCGTAGGCGCCCCGCGGCTTACTGGAGAGCGCCCAGCAGGGCGTCGCCAAGGTCCTTGACTTCGTCGGCCTTGATCTCGACAACGAGACGACCGCCACCCTCGAGCGGCAGACGCATCACATAGCCGCGACCCTCCTTCACGACCTCCAGGGGGCCGTCACCGGTGCGGGGCTTCATAGCAGCCATGCTGGGTTACTCCTTGCGCTGATGGGACGACACTCACTTACCGCCGGGACCATTCTACGCGGCGCCGAAGGTGTTCCCCTAATCCCTCGCCGGCACGGGAACCGCCGTTACGTGTGGTGCGCTTCAGGGTCGACCTCTTGGAGCGCGTGGGCCACGGCCTCGTCCGCGTCGTCGGTCACTGAAATGAGGTCGAGGTCGGTCTCGCTGATCTTCCCGTCCGCCGCCACCACGTCCCGCAACCAGTCCACCAATCCATCCCAATAGGCGTGGCCGAACAAGACGATGGGGAAACGGGTGATGGTGCGCGTCTGGACCAGCGTGAGTGATTCAAAGAGTTCGTCGAACGTTCCAAAGCCGCCCGGCAGCACGATGAAGCCCTGCGCATATTTCACGAACATCGTCTTGCGGACAAAGAAGTAGCGGAAGTTGAGGCCGATGTTCGCGTAGTCGTTGATGCCCTGCTCGTGGGGCAACTCGATGCCGAGGCCGACCGACGCGCCGCCCGCCTCGGCGGCGCCCTTGTTGGCCGCCTCCATGACGCCGGGGCCCCCGCCCGTGATGACGGCGTAGCCCTTCTCCACCAGGGTGGTGCCGATGCGTTCGGCGGCGGCGTAGTCGACGTCGCCGGGCTTGGACCGGGCGGAACCGAACACGGAGATCGCAGGGCC
The DNA here is from genome assembly GCA_002384765.1 of Demequinaceae bacterium UBA4004. The sequence goes on along the minus strand of DGBM01000232.1, from coordinate 8,169 downwards.
TAGCTCGGCCAGGGCGCCGAAGCCCTCGACGAACTCCGACTGGATGCGCAGCACCCGCCATGGGTCACCGTGGAGCCAGTCGGGGGCCTCCTGGTCTTGCAGCAGGCGACCGGACGTGGTCGTGCTCGGCACGTTCTTGCCGCGCAGCACCACGGGTCCCCGGTAGTAGTCCTTCACGTTTCCTCCTGAGTGCCGTCGTGGGTACTGAAAGGTCAAGCGGTGAGCCACGCTGCGAGCGCCGCGTGGCAGGCATGGATGTCGGCGATGGGACAACGCTCGGCGTCCCCCGAGGCGTGCGCGAGTTCGGGGTCGCCCGGCCCGTAGTTCACGGCGGGAATCCCCAATTCACCCAACCGGGCCACATCCGTCCAGCCGAGCTTGGCCCGCGGCGCGTCGGCGCCCGTGGCGGCGACGGCGGACACAAACTCCTGTGCGAGCGGCGCATCGAGCCCGGGCCGGGCGGCTGACGACTCGTCGGTCCATGCCACGTCGCGCGACACGTCGGCGCCCTCGTAGGCCGCGTCGATGAACGCGATCACCCGTTCCTTCGCTTCCGACACATCATGTCCGGGGGCGAAGCGATAGTTGATGGTGACCGTGCAGGCGTCGGGCACGACGTTGCCCGCAATTCCCCCCGCCACACCGACGGCGTTGAGTCCCTCGCGATACACCAGGCCATCCACCTCGACGCTCGCTGCCTCGTATGCGCTCAGCGCTGTCAGCAGGGGCGCCGCAAGGTGGATCGCATTGATGCCCTTCCACGCGCGCGCCGAGTGAGCGGCCGTGCCGTGCAGCGTCACCTCACACCGCAGGGTTCCGTTGCAGCCGCCCTCGATCACGGCCGACGTCGGCTCACCCAGGATCGCGAAGTCGCCCACCAGCAGGTCGGGACGTTCGCGGACGATGCGACCAAGCCCGGAGCGCGAGGCCTCGACCTCTTCGTTGTCATAGAAGACCCAGGTGACGTCCCGCGCGGGCGCCGCCAGTTCGACGGCGAGCGCGAGGTGTACGGCCACGCCCGCCTTCATATCGACGGCTCCGCGCCCGATCACCGCGGTGCCGTCGTCCGACAGCTTCGATGGGATGTTGTCCTGGATGGGCACCGTATCGAGGTGGCCGGCGATGATGACCCGCTCGGCGCGCCCCAGCAGCGTGCGGGCCACGATGGCGTTGCCAAGCCGGGTGACGTCGAGGTGGCCGCTTGCGCGCAGTGCGGCCTCGACCGCGTCCGCGATCGCCGCCTCGTCGCCCGACACCGACGGAATGTCGATCAATGCACGGGCGAGGTCCTCCACCCGAGTGCCGGGCATGACGGGGAGCGGCATGTGTCGATCCTATCGGCGGGTCATGAGGCGAATCAGGCCCCACACGGCAAGNNGCGCGGCCAGGACAGGCGAAGCCGAGGAGCGCCCTCATCAGGCCCCGGCGTTGCACCACCCTCCGCCCGCGTGAACCACGGCGGCGGGATCGGCTGATCACGGCGTGGCAGCAGGGGGGCGTCATCGTCGGCGTCCCACTGGCCCTCCATGACAACACGGTATCCCCGGGGTGGTCGTAGGCTTACCGCCATGAAGGCGCACGGCTATGGACTCGCAACGATCGACGGCAGCGGCAACACCCTCGACACCTGGTATCCGTCCCCCTCGCTGGGCGAGGCACCAGAAAGGCCCAACCCTCCCCGCCAGCTCGAGGCGGCGGTGCGGTCCGATGAGTTGCGTCAGATCTCCACCGACTTGCTCCTGATCGAGATCGACACGAACGACGCACCGGAGACGGTGGCCGACGCCTACCTTCGCCTCCACCTGCTGAGCCACCGGCTGGTCAAGCCGCACGGCATCAGCCTCGAGGGCATCTTTGCGATCCTTCCCAACGTGGTGTGGACGTCCGCGGGCCCGTGCGCGGTCGAAGGATTCGAGGCGACGCGCGGGCGCTTCCGCGCCTTCGGCCAGCAGCTGACGGTTTACGGAATCGACAAGTTCCCCCGCATGGTCGACTACGTGGTCCCTTCCGGGGTGCGCATCGCCGATGCCGACCGCGTCCGTCTGGGCGCCCACTTGGCGGAGGGAACCACGGTCATGCACGAGGGCTTCGTCAACTTCAACGCCGGCACGCTCGGCACGTCCATGGTCGAGGGTCGCATTTCGGCGGGAGTGACGGTGGGCAACGGCTCCGACATCGGCGGCGGCGCTTCCATCATGGGCACGCTGTCCGGCGGCGGCAAGGAGGTTATCTCGATCGGCGAGCGGTCGCTGCTCGGCGCCAACGCGGGCCTCGGGATCCCTCTTGGCGACGACTGCATCGTCGAGTCGGGTCTCTATGTGACCGCCGGATCCAAGGTGCGGATCGTCGGTGCCGCGGACCACGATGGCGAGCCCGTGGTGGTCAAGGCCCGTGAACTGGCGGGCCGCAGCAATCTGCTGTTCCGCCGCAACTCCCTCAGCGGCGGCCTTGAGGTGGTGGCCCGCGAGGGAACGGGCATCGAACTCAACGCCGCCCTCCACGCCAACTAGCAATGTCACGGGCGGGTGCGGCGGTTGCGGCGGTCGCGTTCGTCGTGGCAGGTGGGGTGGCTGTCTACTGGGGTCCCGAGCTCCTGAACCGCGACCAGCACCACGCCCCCACCGAACGGTGCGCCGTCACCCACGGCGACGTCAGCCACTCGCTGACCGCCGAGCAGGCGAACAACGCCGCGTTGATCGCGGCAGTGGGGGCACGCGAGGGCTTTGGCGTCGCCGGCATCACGGTGGCCCTGGCCACCGCCATCCAGGAGTCGAGTCTGCGCAATCTCAACCATGGCGATCGCGATTCGGTCGGCCTGTTCCAGCAGCGCCCGTCTCAGGGTTGGGGATCGGTCGCACAAATCGTGGACCCGTACTACTCCACCGAGACCTTCTACGCGGCATTGCTGAAGGTGGATGGATGGGAAGGGATGGCCGTCACGGACGCGGCGCAGGCGGTGCAGAAGTCGGGATTTCCGCTGGCTTACGCGGACCATGAGAGCGAAGCACGCGCCTGGGCGCTCGCGTTTACCGGGGACGGCACGCTCGTCACGTGCTCGGTCACGGGTCCGGCGGTCTCGACGCCGCAAGAGTTCGCGGCACGGCTCGCCGCCGACTTCGGTCAGGGAGCCAATGCCGTCGACGTGCGCGGCACACAGGAGGACTCCACGGTGCTGGGCGTGCGGCCAGCGACCGACTCCACCCAGGCACGTGCGGCAGTTGCGGCGTGGAGCATGGCAACCGCGTCACGCACCGGTGTCACGTGGGTCGATGGTGACGATACGCTCACGCGCACTGACGGCACGATAGCCCAGGTTGAGCACACCGAGGAGCGCGCCAGCTATCCCGGAATTCTCGTGGCCGTGAAAGCGCGCTAGCGCAACTCCATCGGGACATAGTCGCGTTCGACAACACCCGTGTAGATCTGGCGCGGGCGGCCGATCTTGGTGCGGGGGTCGTCCATCATCTCGCGGTAGTGGGCGATCCAGCCCGGCATGCGACCGAGCGCGAACAGCGGGGTGAACATCGGCACCGGGAACTTCATGGCCGAGTACACCAGGCCCGTGTAGAAGTCGACGTTCGGGTAAAGCTTGCGCTCGATGAAGTAGTCGTCGCTCAGCGCGATCTCTTCGAGGCGCTTTGCCATGTCGAACGTCTCGTTGTTGCCGCCGAGTTGGTCGAGCACCTGGTCGGCAATTCTCTTGACCACGGTGCCGCGGGGGTCTTGAGACTTGTACACGCGATGGCCGAAGCCCATAAGGCGGACACCCTCCACCTTGTCCTTGACTTTGGCCACGAACTGCTCAATCGTGTCGCCGGATTCCTTGATCTGGTCGAACATCTTGAGGGCCGCCTCGTTGGCACCGCCGTGCAGGGGTCCGGACAGAGCACCGATGCCAGCGGACACCGAGGCGTAGATGTTCGCCTGCGAGGAGCCGACGATGCGCACGGTCGACGTCGAGCAGTTCTGCTCGTGGTCGGCGTGGAGGATCAGGAGGAGATCGAGCGCACGGCGCACGGTGGGGTCGATGTCCAGTTCGCCGTCGGGACCCGAGAAGGCGACGCGCAAGAACTCGTCCACATAGTGGCCACCCGGGCGCGGCTCGATCAGTTCGCCCCCCGTCACGCGGCGTTGCAGGTAGGAGATCACCACGGCGGTCTTGGCGAGCAACTGGACCGTAGCCAATTCGATCTCGTACTCGCCACGCCCCACCGACTCGGGGTAGAAGGTGCTGAGCGCGCTCACGGCACCGGAGAGCACGGCCATCGGGTGCGCGCTGCGGGGGAAGGCCCCCAGGAACGTCTTGATGCCCTCGTGCACGTGCATGTGGCGCGCCACGCGATTGTTGAAGGCGGTCAGTTCGGAGTCTGTGGGCAACTCGCCATGGATCAACAGGTAGGCGACCTCGAGGAACGTGGAGTGGTCGGCGAGCTGTTCAATGGGGTAGCCGCGGTAACGCAACACGCTGTTGTCCCCATCGATGTACGTGATGGCGCTTTCGCAGGATGCGGTATTCGTGAACCCTGGATCCACGGTGACGAGGCCGGTATCGCTCAGCAGGTTGCTCACGGACAGCCCGTCGTTGCCAATCGTCGCACGCTCAATTTCCAACGCGCTCGTCACGCCATCCACCGTAAGCTGGGCGTCCTTGACCTGAGTCATGTCTCCTCCTTTGAAGCGCACCGCCCACTGTGACACGCGCCAGCGCTTGGGAACAAGTTTACTGTTTGTTGACGAGCCTACGAGCCGCAGACGAGACCCGCTCGTCAGTCGCCGTGAGCGACACGCGCACGTGCTGGGCGCCCGCTGGCCCATAGAAGGCGCCTGGCGCCGCCACGATGCCGCGGTCGGCGAGCCACGAGATCGTGTCCCAGCATCCCTCGCCGCGCGTGCACCACAGGTACAGGCCCGCCGCCGAGCCGTCGATCGCGAATCCGGCCCCACGCAAAGCCGCCGACAGCGTCGCGCGGCGAGCCCGGTACACCTCACGCTGCGCGGCCACGTGAGCGTCGTCCGTCAACGCCGCCACCATCGCGGCCTGGACGGGACCGGGCATCATCATGCCGGCATGCTTGCGGGTCTCCAGCAAGGAGGCGACCAGCGCGGGATCGCCGGCAGCGAACGCCGCCCGATACCCGGCCAGATTCGATTGCTTGGACAAGGAATACAACGCCAAGAGCCCGGTGTGGTCGGTGCCCGCCACCGCGGGGTCCAGGATTGAGGGGACGCCGCCGCCCACCCACGGCTCCTCCCACGGCAGTTCCGCATAGCACTCGTCGGACGCAACCACGGCGCCGATGGCACGCGCCGCCTCCACCGTGGCCCGCAACGCCTCGGCGCTCATCACGGCGCCGGTGGGATTGGACGGAGAATTCACCCAGACAAGCTTGACCGCAGGATTGCCCTCCCACTCGGTGACATCGTCGCAAGCGAACGGCGTGGCACCGGCGAGACGGGCGCCCACGTCATAGGTGGGGTAGGCGGCGGACGGGTGCACCACCACATCGCCGTCGCCGAGCCCCATGAGCGCGGGCAGGAACGCCACCAGCTCCTTCGAGCCGATCGTGGGCAGCACACCCGCGGGGTTCACCTGGGGCACCCCCCGGCGCCGCGCGAACCACTGCGCTACGGCCTCCCTCACAGCGGGCGTGCCGTACGTCGGCGGGTATCCGGGCGCGTCGGCCGCTCGCGTGAGGGCGTCCCGCACCACGAGTGGCGTCGGGTCGACGGGAGTGCCGACCGACAGGTTGACGATGCCGTCGGGATGCGCCGATGCCCGTTCAATGAAGGGCGTCAAGGAGTCCCACGGAAAGTCGGGCAGCGCCGATGCGTTGAGGCCCATGCAGGACGCTTACGCGTTCTGGGGAGGTAGCGCCTTGATGAGATCGTGATCGTGCGCGATCTGGCCCATCTTCGCGGCGCCGCCGGGCGAGCCGATCTCCGAGAAGAACTCGACATTCGCGGCGTAGTAGTCGGACCACTTGTCGGGAACGTCATCCTCGTAGTAGATCGCCTCGACGGGGCACACCGGCTCACATGCGCCGCAGTCAACGCACTCATCAGGGTGGATGTAGAGCATGCGCTCACCCTCATAGATGCAGTCGACAGGGCACTCGTCGATGCAGGCCTTGTCCTTGAGGTCTACACACGGCAAGGCGATGACGTACGTCACTTCGGCTCCCTTGGGACTCGATACGGGCGGAAGAGTTTCATTCTAGTGCCGCCACACGAATGCTTTCGGCCCGACTACCCGCACTTGATGGCGTTGTCCGGCTTGTACGTCCACGTCTCCTGTTCGTCTTTGACCATCTCGTCGTCGAGGAACACCTGGCGGTAGTTGGTGATCGTGAACCCCGGCTGCCCCGCATTCGATGGCTCACACTCGGGGCTCGTGACCACCGTGGTGCCGGGATCCCGAACGTTCGTCCGCGGCGACGCCCAACTCTTCACGGTGTAGTGCGGAGTCGACCAAATGTCGACGTGAAGCCGACTGTTCTCGACATACGAGTTCATGATTGCGGCGTACGGGGTGTCGTTCTTGAACACCATGTTGACCTGGCCGGTGTAGATGGTCGACTCGCGGCCCGCCGGGTAGCGGGTGAAATACACGGAGTGCTGGCGGTGGTCCAGAATCTCAAAGCCCGCGAAGTAGGCGGCGTTGTACGACGTGGTGGCCATCTGCGACAGTCCGCCGCCCACGCCAAGGGTGTGAATGCCGTTGGTGATCACCCCCGCCGCAAAGTACCCGTCCTCGATGGTGATCGGGCTGAGCACCTCGGTGAGGTCAAAGGTGCCGCCGGGTGGAACGATCACGTTCGACACCTTGTGGGCCGCGTGGATGAGGTTCTTGGTGCGCGTCGGGTAGTACGGCAGCGTCGTGCTGAACTCGGAGACCCGGGCCTGGAAGTCCCTGATGTCGACATTCTCGGCCGGCGGTACCACCCCGGTCGTAGCGTATGGGATCGCCGACGTCCGGGTGGCCGTTGCCGCCGTCTTCACCACGCGCTGCCCCAGCCGAGCCGCGTCGATGGTGCGCCCCGGCTCGCCCTCGTCGATCACCAACTGGTGCGCACCGTCGAAACGGACGCTCGCGGCGCGGGGCTCATTGTTCAGGGCGGGCGTCGCGGCGATCAGGTCCGCAGCCAGAGCCTCCCCGTCGACGACGAGGCTCAGCGTCCCTCCGGCGGACTCGACGTGCGCGTATTGCGCCCATCGCGGTGGCTCCAGGGTCACCGTCCCGTTCGGACCCACGAGCTTGACCGGCTCCGCCAGTAGTTGCCCATTGACGCGGTCCTGGAAATCACGCGCGACGGCGGTGGGAACGTCAGGGTCGATCACCTCGGCTGGGGGCTGGATCTGAGCCATCGCGGGCCAGGTCTCCCGCAGCAGCGCCGCTGTCCCGTCGCCGTCTAGCGCGATCGACGGTGAGCCGACCGCCACCTCAGCGTGAGCCCCGTCCAAGGTGACAACGGCGGATTGCTTGTCTCGATCGAGGTCGGCCCTCGCCGCGTCCACCGCCAGGCCAAGCGCCTCCTTGTCGACGCGGACCACGGGCTTGACCTCGTCACCACCCCAAAGGTGCTCCATCAGCCTGCGGGGATCCAGGGTGAAACCTGCGACGCGGTCGAGCGTGGCTTCGGCGTCCATCTCCATGCCCGCGGCGCCTGGGTCGAGGGACGTGGTGAAGCGCGCGACGCGGAGGACCACCGGCGTGGAATTGACTTCCTGTGCCTTGGTGACGAGCGCGGCGCCCGCGCTGTCGCGGGCCATTCCCCCGAGGTTCACATCGAGCACCGTGACCCCGGGCGCCACTGACTGCGTTGCCCAGGCCTGGGCGCCTACGTACGCCGCAATGAGGATTGCTCCGAGGATGCCGACCGCGGCGAGGGCGCGGAGCCTCCTGGGTGCACGAGCGGGTTTCGGTTCCGGCTCTGGTTC
>DGBM01000232.1:0-147 GCA_002384765.1 Demequinaceae bacterium UBA4004 | reverse complement strand
TGGAACCGGCACGGTCATTGAACGCGACTCGCGCCGTTCGGGACCCGGGTCGACGAGCGGCCGAATGATGTCTGCCAGCCGCACCTCGTCAACACCCGACGTGACGGCCGCAGCCACCACCGTCGGCATCGGCGGCATCGGCGGCAT
>DGBM01000214.1 GCA_002384765.1 Demequinaceae bacterium UBA4004 | reverse complement strand
CAGGACCTCTCCCCGATGCAGTGGCGGATGCTCGGCCGGCGGGGGCGCTGGGCGTCGTGGACCGTCGTGGGCGACCTGGCCCAGGCGTCGTGGTCCGACCTGGCGGAGGCCGCGCAGGCGCGCGAGGAGGCCTTCGGCAGCAGCGTGCGCCGGGCCTTCCACATGGACACCAACTACCGCAACGCCCGCGAGATCTTCGCGCTCGCGGCCCGGATGATCCGCGAGCACGTGCCGGACGCCGACATCCCGGAGGCCGTGCGCGAGACGGGTCACGAGCCGGTGGAGCTGTCCGTGCCCGGGACCTCCCTGGCAGAGGAGGCGCGCGAGGCGGTCGTCCGGCTGCTGGGTGAGGTGGACGGCTCGGTCGCCGTGATCGTGCCGGAGGCGTGGCGCACGGCGCTCGAGCCCCTGTCGCGCCTCGACGACCGGGTGCTGGTGATCGATCCCCTCTCGACCAAGGGCCTGGAGTATGACGCCACGCTCGTCGTCGATCCCGACGCCATCGTCGCGGAGTCCCCTGGAGGGGCCCGCGTGCTCTACGTCGCCCTGACCCGGGCGGCGCACCGCCTGACGGTGCTGCGCCCCGCGTGAGCGCGGGCGGCTGTGGATCGCGAGCTCGGGGTGGTCGGTGGTGGCGGCTAGTGTCAGTCGCGTGAGCACCGCCCTGTACCGCCGCTACCGGCCAGACACGTTCGCCGACATCGTCGGCCAAGAGCATGTCACGGCGCCGCTCCAGCAAGCATTGCGTGCGGACCGCGTGGCCCACGCCTACCTCTTCTCCGGGCCCCGCGGCTGCGGCAAGACCACCTCGGCGCGGATCCTGGCGCGGTGCCTGAATTGCGTCGAAGGCCCCACGGACACCCCCTGTGGAAAGTGCGACTCCTGCGTGGAGTTGGCTCGCGGCGGCTCCGGATCGGTCGATGTGGTGGAGATTGACGCGGCGTCGCACAACGGCGTGGACGATGCCAGGGAGTTGCGCGAACGGGCCGCCTTCGCCCCCGCTCGGGACCGCTACAAGATCTTCATTCTCGACGAGGCCCACATGGTCACCACCCAGGGCTTCAACGCCCTGCTCAAGTTGGTCGAGGAGCCGCCGCCGCACGTGCGATTTGTCTTCGCCACCACGGAGCCGGACAAGGTCATCGGCACCATTAGGTCGCGCACGCACCACTACCCGTTCCGACTGGTGCCACCGGGAATTCTCACCGACTACCTTGCACAGTTGGCAGGAGCCGAAGGTGTTGACGTCGCGGACGGCGTGCTTCCACTCGTGGTGCGCGCAGGTGGCGGCTCGGTGAGGGACTCGCTGTCGGTCCTGGACCAGCTGATCGCGGGTTCGGACGAGAAGGGCGTCAGTTACGAACGCGCCATCTCGCTGCTCGGATTCACCGACGCCACCCTCTTGGACGACGCGATCGACGCGATTGCCGCGGCCGACGGCGCCTCCCTCTTCGCCGTCGTGGCACGGGTGGTGGAGACCGGGCACGAGCCGCGACGCTTTGTCGAAGACCTGCTTGAGCGACTCCGCGACCTGATTGTGCTGGCCGCTTCGGGCGCCGCAGGCGCGCAGGCGCTGGCCGCCGCCTCCGAGGATCAGCAGGAGCGCCTGGCGGACCAGGCCCGGCGGCTCGGCCTCGGCCGCGCATCCCGCGCGGGCGACCTGGTGAATGAGGCCTTGACCGGGATGATCGGCGCGACGTCTCCGCGCCTCCACCTCGAGCTCCTGTGTGCCCGGATAATCGCGGCGGACACGGCGCCCGTGGCATCGGCGCGTCCCGCGGCTTCGGGGCCGGAGCGGGCCGCACCCACCGCTGAACAGCCCCGCCCGGCCAATGACTCCCACGCGTCGGGATTGGCCGCGGCGCGCGCCGCAGTGAACGCCGCGCGCGAGGAGTCCGCGACGCAGGCGATCCCGACACAGGCGAACCCCCAGTCCCCGGCGTCCACCCGCGACAGGGCCCCCGAGCCCGCGCCGCCGCGCACGCAGCCGCCCACCGCGAGCGTCCCGCAAGGAACCGCAGCCACGCCAGCAGCGAAGGACTCGACCGTGGAGCCGGTGCGCGCACCCACGGGCGACGTGGCGGACGGCCCCGCGGACTCCGAGCTGGTGCGTCGGCGCTGGCCCGAGGTGCTCGGCACCTTGGAGCGGCGTCGCGTCACGTGGGCGATGGTCAGCCAGAGCGCCCAGGTGGCCTCCGTCGAGGCCGGGGTGCTGAAGGTCGCGTTCGACAATCCCGCGATCGCGTCGCGGTTCGGAGCGGGCGCACACGCCGAAAACCTGGCGCTCGCAGTGCGCGAGACGCTGGGCCTGCACGTGCGTGTGGAGCCCGTCGTCGGCCCGGCGGAGCCGGCGACCTCGACGGGGGCGGTGGCGTCGGCACGAGCCGCGGCCTCCCCTGCGTCGGCCGATGAGCCGCCCCTGCCGGACAACGCGCCCGTGGACGACGAAGACATCTCGGACGACGACCACGCGGCGCCCGCCGCACAACTGAGCGGAGCGGACGTCATCGCGTCGATGCTCGGCGGCACGGTCGTCGAAGACTAGTCGCGCCTGACACCCAACGTCGGCGCCGCCGCCTACGCTGTAGCCCATGTATGACGGCGCGGTGCAGGACCTGATCGATGAACTCGGACGTCTCCCGGGCATCGGACCGAAGAGCGCGCAGCGCATCGCGTTCCACCTGCTGAGTGCGGACGCCAGCGACGTGGCGCGGCTGGCCGAATCCATCACGACGGTCAAGGAGAAGGTGCGCTTCTGCGACATCTGCGGCAACGTCGCGGAGGGCGCCCTGTGCCGCATCTGCTCCGACACCCGCCGGTCCGACGAGACGCTGTGCGTGGTGGAGGAGCCCAAGGACGTGGTCGCGATCGAGCGCACGCGCGAGTTCCGCGGCAAGTACCACGTGCTCGGCGGCGCGATCGATCCGATGAACGGCGTGGGCCCCGACGACCTCCGCATCCGCGAACTGCTCACCCGACTGGGCGACGGCAAGGTCCAGGAGGTCATCATCGCGACCGACCCCAACATCGAGGGCGAGGCGACGGCCACCTACCTCACGCGCATGCTCGCGCCGATCGGCATCACGGTGTCGCGGCTCGCGTCGGGACTGCCCGTGGGCGGGGACCTTGAGTACGCGGACGAGGTCACCCTGGGCCGCGCCTTCGAGGGCCGACGCACGGTCTCCTGAGCCGCGCTACGCCACCCGGGAGCCAGCGGGCAGCTTGCCGTAGGGAACCGA
>DGBM01000172.1 GCA_002384765.1 Demequinaceae bacterium UBA4004 | reverse complement strand
GGGACGCGTCGTGCCCCTGAGCACTGACGCCACCCCACGCGGCGGCGGCGCAGGCCACCGCAACTGCTCGCCTAACGCGAGCCACCCATCCCACTCGCGCCGCGACCCCGATGCCGCGATGTAGGCGGCGAGCACACCGGCCGCGGCCTCAGCGTCGGCGAGGGCCGCGTGAGCCTCCGTGAGGGGCACACCAAAGTGCGCGCAGCACTCACCCAGCTTGGCGGGCGCACCGTAGGCGCGGGCCAGGCGCATGGTGCACAGCGTCTCCTCGCGGGTGAGTGCGAGAGGCCACCCGGCGCGCGCATACTCGGCGATCAGGAAGGCGGTGTCGAACGCGCTGTTGTGCGCGGCGAGCACCCGCCCGGCCAGCAGCTCGGTGAGGTCACCCACGACGTCCTCAAACCGGGGCGCGACGCGGGCGTCCGTTGCGTCGATGTGGTGGACGTGCTGCGCACCTAGGTCTCTTTGGGGGTTGATGAGGGTGGTCCAGGAGTGCTCGCGGTTTCCTTCTCTGTCGAGGAGCACGACGCCGACCTCGCAGATGCGGTCCGCGCCGTTGTAGGCGAAGCCCGTGGTCTCAAGGTCGATGACGGCGAAGCCTGTCATGGGGGTCCCCTCCCTCAGTTGTCTTGAGAGTAGCGCGGGGGTGGGGGCTGTCCACAGATCGGGCCCCGGCACGTGACGCGATGTCAGTGGGCGGCGAGAGGGTAGCCACACGAGCCGATAGGCCCGCAGAGGGGGAGCGCCGTGACGAACACCGAGGTCGAGGACCGCCAGCGCTCTTTCGTGTTGATACCGGTAGTAGTACTATCGCTATGAGCAAGATTGAGAAGAGAGTGGAGCAGATGCGGCGAGCGCCCGCATCCGTGTCGTTCGACGATCTCGCATCTGTGTGTCGGCACTTCTTCGGCGATCCGGTCGGAGGCTCCGGCTCACACGAGGTGTACCGCACCCCCTGGGCGGGCGACCCAAGGGTGAACATCCAGAACAGGAACGGGCAGGCCAAGCCCTATCAGGTCCGTCAGGTGTTGGCCGCGCTTGAGCGACTTGACCGAGAGAGAGGAGACCCTCAGTGAGCACGAACCATTACACCTACCAGGTCTCCTGGTCTCCCGAGGATGGCGAGTACGTCGGGACCGTTGCAGAGTTTCCCTCGCTGTCGTGGCTCGACGCCGACGAGCAAGCAGCCTTCGCGGGCATCCGACGCCTCGTGGACGACGTGGTAGCGCAGATGGTCGCCGAAGGCTCTCAGCCGCCCGCCTCGCTTGCGGACCGCGACTACTCCGGGAAGTTCGTGGTGCGCCTCACGCCCGCCCGGCATCGCGAACTCGCGATCAAGGCCGCACAGTCAGGCGTCTCCATGAACCGGCTCGTGAGCGACACCCTCGCTGCGCGATAGAGCGAGCAGCGACATCGGATCCCCCGATCGGCGGGCGCGCAACACTCGCCCAACTTGGCGGGCGCACCGTAGGCGCGAGGCCGGGGCGTGTCCACAGATCAGGCGCCGGCACTTGACGAGCGAGCCCACACGGCGGAAACTGTAAGGGCGATGGGCAATAGCCCTGAGAAGTGGACCCGACAGCCCTCCGGACGGTGGGCGTGTCGGGTTTCGCGCTTTCTACACTCGGATGCGGGCGACCACAAGTGGCTCGATCCCGGCCCGGAACTCACCGCCACGCGTCCAACTCCACGCGGCCAAGTCAGCCGCCCACAGCACCGCATCGTGCGCCGCCAGCAAATGGACGTACTCAAGATCGGCTGTCGTGGTCCCGGTGCCCACCGAACTCAGGGTCCGCCGATCCTCGGCCTGTACTGTTTGGTCGAGCTCGATCACCCAACGGGATACTCCTGCGTCGGATGCCCACCGCGCTAGCGCCGCAAGATGAGACCGGCGAGCCTCGAGCTGAATCTTGCCCCGCGCGGATTCCACGAGAACGATGTGGACATCGCGCTCCATCGAGACAAGCGAAGCCAGCGCCAACCTCCTGCGCACAGAGCTCTCCTTCTGTGCGTGGAACCTGCGGGATCCAGGCATGGCCCAGCTGGAACAGGTGGAGCGGACGCGCGCTACTGATCCCGCGGGCACAACGACCGCCGCGGTGATGTACCCGCGGGCCTTCGATTCGTCGGAGAACATGTGCAGAGTCACGTGAGCGCCTATTCTGAAAGCCAACACCCCGGAACCGTCCCTGTAGTTCTCCTCGGGTAGTGCCCGAAGCAGAGCCGATCACACGGCCGGGGTTTTGCTTTGCCAGTGTGGCATCGGCGCGGCGCGCCCAGCCGTTTTCCACAGGGCCGTCGACGCTCGAGTTTGAGCGGCGACTCACTCAAACTGACGACTCCGTGTCTCCCAATTTGACGACTGATGTGCTCGCATATTGACGACTACGGTGCCGTCCAGGGACGCGGCGCGCGAATACATCGACGCCTTGGCGCGCATCTTTGTCATCGAAGACCAGCCTGCATGGTCCGCCCACCTGCGATCGTCCGCGACGCCGCCCCGTCTGGCGACCGCGGGGCGCGCGCGAAGCGCGTCCTTTGGCGGTACGCGAACCGGGATTTGCGTTAGCTTGCCGTGAGGTATGCCTCGAGGGCGTCGCGCACGACTTCGCTCTTGCTCTGTCCGGTTGCCGAGACGCGCTCGTTCAGCAGTTGCTCGACGGTTGCCGGGATGGCGACGTTGACGCGGGGGGCCCGTCTCCCTACGCCGGGCAGGTGGCCGTCGAGACGCGGGCGTCCTCCCTTGGCGATGCGCTGTTCGAGCGCGGCAATATCCACGCCTGCGGCTTCTAGTGCGGCGCGACCGGAAGCCGCCGCGTCGGCGCCGTGGAGAGTGTGGGTAGGGGTGGTGGCCAGCAGGGCGTCGAGTGCGGCCTTGCCGTCGGCGTCGTTGGTCCTAGTGCTGGTCATGATGGGGTGCCTCCTTCTTTGTTGAGTCGGGTCTGTGTGCTGGCGCGCAGACGCATCGCGTGGAAGATCAACACGGACCGGTCTCCGACTTCTGCCAACACCTCGAGGGTGCCGAAGCGGCTCGGGCCGACGTACAGGCGCGGGACGGTCGCGTGCCCCTCGCGGGCCGGGGGCCACTGGCGCTCGACCGTGGCGTGGGTCATGGCGTAGAGCACTTCATCATGGGGGATCCCGTGAGTGTCAGCGCTCGATGTCCATTGAACCGGCATGTAAGTATTGTCGCACAAAACCATGGTTGTGTCCACACAAACCCCATGGGGTTTGCTGTGCGACCAACCCGCTCCGTTAGCGGAGGGACTCGTTGGACCTCGTCGATGACCAGGAGCCCGCGGGGGTGCTGTTCGACGTACGCGACCGGATCAGCCGCCGCAGGTTTCCCGCCTGTCACATCCATACGCAAGAATGCTCGCGTGTCCGCAACAACCCGCGCCCTGGCGCTCCTTCAACACCTGGAGGAGGACACCGCGTGGCGCCTGCTACGTGCCGACAACGCCCCCGTCGTCGCAGCGTTGTTGGCCGAGCACCTCACGGGGGACGTCTCGCTGCTCGACGCCGACGAGTTGTACGAGCGGATCGACGCCGACCTCGACGACCTTCGCTCGCGAGGGTTAAGCCTGCCGCAGACCGCTCGCGCCTATGTTGCGGAGTGGCGCAAGGCCGGTTATCTGGTGCGACGGGCCACCGAGGAGACACGCGGGGAGACCCTCGAGCTCTCCAGCGGCGGGCTCGCAGCGATCCGCTTCCTCGCAGAGCGCGAGTCCCCGCGGAGGTCGCTCACCCAGTCGCGCCTCGCGAGCCTCTCCGCGCAGTTGCGTCAGCTCGCCATCGACACGGACCCGCAGGCGACGCGTCGCCTGCAGCGACTCACGGAGGAGCGCGACGCGATCGACGCTCGAATCGCCGCTATCCAGGCTGGAGATGACCGGGAACTCGGCGGTGAAAGTGCGATCGAACGGGTCCATGACCTCCTTACTCAAGCCTCCGAGGTGCCCGACGACTTCGCCCGCGTGCGCGCAGAGTTCGAGCAGCTCAACTCGCTGCTGCGGGCGCGCATTCTCGAGAGTGGCCAAAGTCAACGCGAAGTGTTGGACGACGTGTTCCGCGGCGTCGACCTCATCGCCGAGTCCGACGCGGGACGCAGCTTCTCCGGGTTCTCCTCGCTGGTCCTCGACCCGGCGCTCGGCTCGGCCTTCGAAGACGACGTCCGACAGGTCCTCGAGCGCGACTTCGCGCGTGACCTCACACTCGCCGAACGCCGTGCCCTGCGAGAGTTCCTCACCACCCTCAAGGATCGCAGCGCGGCGATCCACACCGTCATCACGCAGTTCGCCCGCGGCCTGCGGCGCTACGTGCGGTCCCAGGACTATCAGCGGGACCGAGTCCTACGCAGCATGATCACTGAGGCGCTCAGCGCGGCGCGCGCGGCCGCGCCCCAGATCAAACCGTGGCATCCAATCGGCCACGAGTTGGAGCTCACGTCGGTGGCAATCGCCAGCGCCGGCGCGCTCGCGCTCTACGACCCTGCGGACATGGCCGCCGGAGGGGAAGTTGTCTCGCATGTGCCAGAGGCCGCGAGCATGGCGGAACTACGTGCTCTGGCCCGCGCCACCGAGATCGACTTCGACGAGTTGACGAGCAACGTCAACGCCATGCTTGACGCTGGCGTGTCTGACCTCAGCGTCGGCGATGTACTCGCCGCCCACCCCGCAAGCCAGGGAGTCGCCTCCATCGTCGGCCTTCTCGCGCTCGCCGCCACGCACGGGACTGCGGACGATGAGACAGAGCGACTCGACTGGACCGGCGCCGACAGCGTCCCCCGGCACGCCATCGTCTCCCGTCACCGTTTTCACCGGAGGATCCCATGACCGATGTGCCCCCTCACGACGACGATGCCGAGGCCAACGCCGAGGCGAGCCTTGATGACGAAAGGGCGCTGTGGCCCGGGGACACGGGCGAGCTCATCGACCGTTCTCGGCGCGCCTTGCTGGAACTCATCCGTGGTCCGTACCTCTCGCGAGAGCGGTCCGCCCAGAACTGGTCCGCACTGCTCGCAGACCAGGCGGCCATCACCATGCGGCTCCACGAACTGTTTCTGGATCTCGTCGTCGACGCGGACGCCGAGGTCGCGTTCGTACGAGCGGTCGCCGACGCCGACAACGACTTCCCGAGGGCGGTGCGCACCCAGCCGCTCACATTCCTCGACTCCGCGATGCTGCTCGCGCTGCGTCAACGGCTCATCACCGAGGACGTCGGTCGCGTCATCGTCGGGCAGGACGAGCTGTACGAGGAGCTCCAGGTGCTGCGCGCCTCGGACCGCGACGACAAAGACTTTGAGCGCCGCCTCAATTCCTCGTGGTCCACGATGGTCAACCGCTTGCGCGTGCTCCACCCGATCCGCAGCAGCGCGGCAGGCGACGAGCCCACCCGCGCCGAGATCTCGCCCGTGGTACGCATGCTGATCGACGCAGACCGTGTGCGCGCGCTCAAGGCCGCCTTCGAAGCCGCCGTCGCGGGTGGGCCCGGCACCGTCGAGGACGACGGTCCAGAACGCGATAATCGAGTCACCGACGCCGATGAGGGGGACGACTCGTGACGGGTGAGACGCTGTGGCAGAGCCAGTGGAGGCTCACCAGGATAGAGGTGGTGAACTGGGGCACGTTCTCCGACCACCACCGCATCGAGGTGGCCCGCGAGGGTCACCTCGTGACGGGCGCCTCCGGCTCCGGCAAGTCCTCGCTGCTCGACGCGATCGCCGCGGTCCTGACGCCGGACAAGTGGCTGAACCTCAACGCCGCGGCCCAGGACGGCGGGCCGGGCCGCTCCGATCGCACGCTCGTCAGCTACGTTCGCGGCGCCTGGAGCAAGGAGGCCGACGAGCTCGAGAACCGCACGGTCTCCTCCTACCTGAGGCCTGGCGCCACGTGGGGTGGGATCCTTCTGCGCTTCGAGGACCTCACCACTGCGCCCGTCACTCTTGTCCGGCTCTTCCACTTGCGTGGCACCGGCACGGATATCAGGGCGCTCAACGACGCCTGCCTCATCGTGCGAGACGACATCGGACTACTTGACCTGCAGGACTATGCCAGGCGCGGCATCGACGTGCGCCGGCTCAAAACCGACCGCAGCCCCGTCGTCGTCACGTCGGGTCGCTCTCACGGCGCGTTCTACGCCCGCATGCGGAGCCTGCTCGGCATCGGTAGCGACAACGCGCTGCAACTGCTCCACCGCACGCAGGCGGCGAAGAACCTCGGCACGCTAGACCGACTCTTCCGCGACTTCATGCTTGACCGGCCCTCCACCTTCGACCGGGCAGCCAACGCCGTCGAACAGTTCGATGAGCTCGACGAGGCCTACGCCCACGTCGTCGACTTGCGCAAGCAGCGGGACGTTCTCGCAGAGGTCGCCGTGGCCGCTGACGACTACGAGACCGCCGCAGCCACGGCCAACGAGTCCGTACGGATGCAGGACTTGGTCAGCCCCTACGCCGCCGACGTCAAGCGCGCGCTCGCGCAGGAGGCGCTCCACGACGCGCAGGTGGCAGAGGAGTCCGCACGTCAGGCTCACGATCAGGCCCGCTCGGCCGTTGACGAGGCACAGGAGGTGTGGGAGTCCGCGAGGCACATGTCCGAGCGGGCAGGTGGAGCCGACGCGCACCAACTGCGGGCCCGCATCGTAGACATCGAGCAACGACGCGACCAGGTCGCTGGCGCGAGGACGCGATTCGCAAACCGTCTCGCGTCCGTCGCAGTCGACATTCCGCACGACGCCGACGAGTACGGCGAACTGCTCGTCGCCGCAAGGCGTGAACTGGTGGAGCCCGAGCCGGCGAAGGTCGCGTACGAGTTGCTCGACGCCGAATCCGCGGCAAGGCGTCGCGTCGCGGAGCTCGAGGCCGAACTCACCGAACTGCGCCACCGGCGCTCCAACCTGCCCGCAGACCTGCTCCAGATTCGGGCTCGACTCGCGAAAGAAGTCGGCGTCATGGAGGGTGACCTCCCCTTCGGCGGAGAACTCATCGAGGTTCTCTCCGAGCATGCGGAGTGGACGGGCGCGATCGAGCGCGTCCTCGCCCCGCTCTCACACGCGTTGCTCGTGCCCGACGACCTCCTCGGCGTTGCACGACGCCTCGTCAACGGCTGGCACCTCGGCACGCGGCTCGTCATCGACGCCGTCCCGCCCGAGTCCGACGCGCCGCCCCGCGCGCGCGCTCCGCACTCCGTCATCCACCGCGTTGCGGTCGCGCCAGGCCGATTCGAGGATTTCGTCCACCGTCGGCTCGGCGTCGACTTCGACGTCGCTTGCGTCGACGACCCGGACGAGCTCGACGGCGTCCCGCGCGGCGTCACCCGCGAGGGACTCTACAAACGGGGTCAGCGCCGGTTCGAGAAGAACGACCGGCACGCCGTGGATGACCGTGCCACGTGGGTCCTTGGCGGCAACAACGACGCGAAGGTCGAACTCCTGCTCGATCGGCTAGGCGAAGCGCGACGCCTCCAGGAGGAGCGGTCCTACGAGGTCGACGCCGCAGATGGCCGCAGGCAGTCGGCGATCGCCCGGCGTACCGTGCTCGCAGAGATCGTCGAAACCGAATACGCGCAGGTGGACGTGCGAGCGGTCGAGGCTCGCCTCGCAAGACTGAATGCGGATCTCGAGGCACTCGTGCGCCCCGACAGCGACCTCGCCCGCGCGCTCGCGGCGGAGCAGGACGCGCGCGACTCGCTCGACGCGCTGCGGGGCCGGTCACAGGCCGTGGAGACGACTTTCGTAGAGGCCAGGAGCGAGCACACACGGCTCGACGCCCTACTGGCGGACCTCGCTGAGGCGCAGTCGGGCCCGCTGCCCGCTGCGGATGCCGAGGCTCTGCGTCGGCGGTTCGCCGCAGTGCGACGCGCACTGCGGCTTGATACCGTCGACGAGGTCGCCACTCAGGCCGCGACCGCGCTCGCGAAGGAGACCCAGGAAGCGGAGAGGTCCGTGCGCGCCGCCGAGGGGACATTCGTCAGGCATGCCACCCGATACCAAGAGAAGTGGGCTGCCCAGGCGGCCGACCTCACCCCGACGATTGAGGATCGCGGAGGCTACCGCGACCGACTTGCGGAGATTCTCGCCCGTGGCCTTCCCGACCACGAGGCGAACTTCCTCAAGCTGCTGAGGGAGCGTTCACGTGACACGCTGATCCACCTTCGGGAGGAGATCTAC
>DGBM01000181.1 GCA_002384765.1 Demequinaceae bacterium UBA4004 | reverse complement strand
GTGCGGTCGCGCACCCCCAGTTTGGTGAGGATCGACGCGACATGGGACTTCACGGTCTCTACCGAGACAAACAGTTCGACCGCGATCTCGCCGTTGGACAGGCCCCGCGCCAAGAGCCGCAGCACGTCGCCCTCCCGTTCGGTCAGGTCGGGCATGCTGGCAACGCTGGTGGGTGTGGCAAAGCGCTCGATCACCCGGCGGGTTGACGACGGGAACAGCATCGACTCGCCCGCT
Source organism: Demequinaceae bacterium UBA4004 (assembly GCA_002384765.1). Next base: position 3,085 of record DGBM01000181.1, on the reverse strand, counting down.
GCGACCACCCGCACGGCCTCGATCAACTCGGCGGGGGGCACGCGCTTGAGCACGAAACCTGACGCCCCGGCGCGCATCGCCTCGAACACGTACTCGTCCACCTCGAAGGTGGTGAGCACGATCACCTTGGCGCCCGACGCCCCCGCGGTGATTTCCCGGGTTGCCTCGAGGCCGTCCATGTGTGGCATGCGGATGTCCATGAGCACGACGTCCGGACGATGCTCATCCACCAGGGCGAGCGCCTCCCGGCCGTCCCCCGCCTCGGCCACGACGTCCCAGCCCGCCTCCGAACCGACGATGGCCCTGAGTCCCATGCGGACCAAGGGGTCGTCGTCCACGATGACGATTCTCACGCGGTCACCCTCTCACGCAGCGACGCCCAGGGCGAGGAAGGGTCGGCAGAGTTTTCTGACAAGGTGGCCTGCAGCGGCAGCAGCGCGCGCACGGCAAAGCCTCCGTTCTCCGCACCTGCGGATGACCTGCCCCCCAGCAAAGTGACGCGGTCGCGGATCCCTGACAGGCCGCGCCCGCCGCCGCCGTGGGGACGCCCCGCGCCAGCGGAGGGCTTTCCATTGAGAACCTCGATTCCCAAGGCGTCGGCGTCTTGCGCGATCCTTACCGTCACGGTGGCGCCTGGAGCGTGGCGGGCCACGTTGGTGAGCGCCTCCCGGACCACCGTGAAGGCCGCCCGCCCCACGGCGGCAGGCGCCTGGGGGAACTCCGCAGCGTAGGACACGTCCATACCCGCTGCACGCGACTCCTCGATGAGCCGTCCGATGTCGTTGATGCCAGGGAGCGGTGCGCGACTCTCGTGCTGGTCACCTCGAATGGCGGCAATGATGCGGTCGAGTTCGCCCATGGCGGCCCGCCCCCTCTCCTCAATGGTCTTGAGGGCTTGGCGCGCGAACTCGGGGTCGGTGTCGAACACGTGGGCGCCCGCTCCGGCCTGAATGATGTTCATGGTGATCATGTGGCCGATCGAGTCGTGCAGCTCCTGGTCGATGCGGATCTGCTGTTCCGCGAGCTCAGCCCGCTCGGTGGCGGCCTGCACCATCTGGTCCGCCCCTGGGCCAAGTGCCCAGCGCCCCAACACGCGATGCGTGATGGCGAGACCTCGCACCATCCACGCCAGCGTTGGCACCGCGAATACGATCGCTGGCGAACCCACAGCGACCCAGTACGCGACGGTGTCGATGACCTCGACGAGGGCCTGGTTGTCCCCGTTCACAGCGTCGATGCCGGCGACGCGCGCCACGGCAACAGCGACAGCGCCCACCACAGCGAACGGAACCACCACGGCCACCACCGCGAGCACGAAACTTACCGGGCCCAGCACGATTCGCGCCATGATCCAGATCAGGGCGCGCCAACGCGCCCCGTCGCGCCAAAGGTTCAGGATCCACACGCGCCATCGCTCGGTCACGGCGACACTGTGATCGGCTGCAGCCGGCACCCGCCCGACCACGGGCGGCACACCTGCATCCAAGAGCGTATTGATCGACCTTCGCTCGACCGCGCCGATGGGACGCAAGGTCCATTGCGCGAAGATCAGGATGGGTACCCCCACCCACACGATCGCGAGCGACAGGCCAACCGAGTACATCACCACCGCGTAGGTGAACCACAGGATCGACATGGGAAGGCCGAGCACGAGGTACGTGATTGCGGTCCACGTGTGCGCATCCCATACCGGGGCGAAGTAGCTGCGAAGCGCGGTCATACTCCCCATCGTGCCCGCTCGGGCGCCTCATGCCCACCATCGAACGCTCGGCCTCGTAGGTTCGCGCGCCCCCCACGTGCGCGCTCGCGGCTACCTCGCGGCGCCGAAACGCTCCGCGACCTCCCGAATCGATCGCGCGGAGGCCTCGAGGCCCGAGCGCTCTGCCTCGTTCATCCGCACGTCCACCCGGTGCTTGACGCCGCTGCGGCCCACCACGGCGGGCAGGGACATGCAGACCTCGCCGACGCCGGGGTAGTCGACCAAAGTCGAGATGGGCAGCACCCGGTGCTGGTCGCCAAGAACCGCCTCGACGATGCGTACGCCCGCGATGCCGATCGCGTAGTTGGTCGCGCCCTTGCCCTCGATGATCTGGTAGGCCGAACGAGTCACGTCGTGATGAATCCGGTCGCACACCTCGGGCGTCATGATGACCCGACCATCGGCATCGTGCCACTCGGTGAGCGGCACCCCGCCGATGCTCGCTGACGACCACAGCGCCACCTCCGAGTCGCCGTGCTCCCCAGCGATATAGGCGTGGACGTTACCCACCGCCACGCCGCACTCGCGCGCGATCTGGTGACGCAAGCGCGAAGAATCGAGCACCGTGCCGGAGCCGAACATCTGCGCGGGGCTCATGCCGGAGGCCTTGAGGGCGGCGTACGTCACCACGTCGACCGGGTTGGTCACCAGGATGTAGATGGCGTGCGGGGACACCTCGATCAGCGGGAGAATGACCTTGTCCATGAGGCCGATGGTCGCCTCGGCCAACTCGAGTCTCGACTGTCCGGGCTGCTGCTTCGCACCTGCCGTGATGACCACGACGTCAGAGTCAGCACACACGGCCACGTCGTTCGAGCCGATGACGTGGGCTTCCGGCATGAACTGGATGCCCTGGGACAGGTCGAGCGCCTCCGCCTCGACCTTCGCCTTGTCGACGTCGTACAACGCGACCGTGCGTGCGAAACCGCGCATGAGGCCCGCGTACGCGAGCGTGGAGCCCACCGCACCCGCACCTACGATCGATACCTTGGACGTCCTGCTTTCCACCGCAGATCCTTTCGTGGAGACAAGGTCCCAGACTACTGGCGGGGCACACCCCACGCGGGTCGGCCACCAGGCCGGTTGGGGGCGGTGCGCACTGACTACAACTTGGTGATCGCGTTGAACCGCAGGGCCAGCCGCTTGACACCGGCAGCCCCGAAGTCGACCTTGACCACCGCGTGACGGCCGGCACCTTCGGTGCCGACCACCTTGCCCATTCCGAAGCTGTCGTGGGTGACGCGGTCTCCCACCTCAAAGCCCGCGTCGCCGTCCGCCGTACCAGGCGGGCTGGGGGGCACGCGCGTGGACTTCACGGCGCCAGCC
>DGBM01000138.1:4996-12512 GCA_002384765.1 Demequinaceae bacterium UBA4004 | reverse complement strand
ACGACGTTGCCATTCACCAGGTCGTACACATCCTCTGCCACTTCGACACAGTTCCCGTATGCCTGGCAGCGCTCGATCGACGCTTCCACTCTCATTGACATCCTCCTGTCCCTTCTAAACGGTCTGATCCACCAGCACACGTGCTGCGTCCGGCCAGCGATCTCCTCGCCGAAGCGCCCGGCGGATCTTCAACATCTGGGGCCCCGCATTGAGCCCTACCGCCGCGCACAAAGCTCCGTTCTCGAATAGTCCGACAACGAAGCTGTCGTCCGTCATCCGGCCCCAGATGGGCTCGCTCTCGACATCCGCTCCGCATATGCCGACCCGCTCGATGCGGCGCCCGAACTGATCGGACCAGAAGTAGCCCAGCGTCTGGAACGGTGTAGCCTGGTTGCGCGGTACCATCAAGTTGGACGCGGCCAGGCGAGCCTGCTCGACTGCGCTTGTCCAGTGCTCAAGTCTGACGTAGGCGGAGCGCTGATCGCTCCACCACGAGGCCACATCGCCCGCAGCCACGATCGCGGGCGATGCGAACAGAGCCGAGTCACAGCGAACACCGTCGTCGACCTGCAACGACGATCCCCTGAGCCAGTCGACCTCTGGGATGGCGCCGATGCACAGCGCGACAGAGTCCGCGACCAGCTCCTCTCCACTCGTCAATGTCACATTTATCTGATCCCCAACGGTATTCAGTGTCGCAACCTGAGTGCTCGTCCTGAGCTCGATACCTGCCGACTCCTGCAGGCGGCCGAGCCATTCGCCAACTTGATTGCCGACGACTCGACACATCGGGTGGGGCCCGGATTCCACCATCCTGACAGTCGAACCGTTGCGTCGAGCGCTGGACGCGACCTCGGAGCCCAAGAAGCCGGCTCCTACAATGAGCAGCCGGTGACCGGGCTTAGTCATTTGCGATCCGAGCGACAGCGCATGGGAGGCGGACCGCAGGACGTGGACACGAGCTGGCAGGGAATCTTGGTGCAGATCTCCGATCAGTCGCGGACGGGCACCAGTGCAGATGAAGAGGAAATCGAACTCTAACGAGTCTCCGGAGTCCAAGAACACCCGGCGCTCCTCGTCGTTGAGGGCGGCCGCATTGTCAGGTAGAAGCTGCACGCCCAAGGTCGACAACTCAGCCTCGTCCCATAGTCGAATGTCTCGTGCCTCGACGGCGCCCACGAGGAACTCCTTGGACAGCGGAGGTCGGTCATATCGAGCGTCGGGATCCCCCCCGATCATGACGATGGAACCGGCGAATCCCTCAGACCTCAGGGCGCGAACAGCGCTGATTCCCGCGAGTGAGTTTCCCGCGACGACCACGCGCGAATCGCTCGTCAGAACTTCTCTCACGGTCGCACTCTCCTCTACATGCACGGTTGTTGAGCTTGCCGGAATGAGTTCTGTTGCAGGGCTTACCACGACGATGGGAGAAGACCGATGGGGATCGTGGCTCCCGTTGTGAGCCGCAGCATGGCGACGTCGGCTATTGCTGCACCGACATCCTTCGGCTCCATGACCCGCCCCGTGAAGTTCCTTGGCGCGGGCTCCGCCTGCACCCCGTCCGGCAGCATCCCGGTCAGCGTGGTCCCTGGCAGGACCGCGTTGACTCGCACCCCGCGCGACGCCAGCTCCAGCGCTGCCGTACGAGTCAGGGAGAGCAACGCCGCCTTCGAAGCTCCATACACCGCAAGATTCTGCTTGCCCCAAGCCGCGGCCGAGGCCACGTTGACCACAGACTCAAGCGGAGATTCGGTATTCACCACCACACGCATGACATTCATCGCGCCCAACGCATTGACCTCGAGGCAGCGAAGCGCCATGGCGTGATCAGACATAGCCAAGGAGGCCTGGGGACGTACTCCGGCAGCGTTGACCAGATGCACGATGTCGCCGAACTGGCTCAGCAATGCTGTCGAGGCCGCGACATCCGAGACGTCAATCGTGTGGGCCGTCAGACCGTCCGCAGTATCGGTGCGGGATGGCCAGTCGAGGTCCATACCGATGACATCGAATCCTCGTTCAACAAATGCTTCGGCCGTCGCCGCTCCGATCCCCGATGCTGCGCCCGTCACCACGACTCGTGCCATGGCCGTTAGTCCGAGCCGTTCTGTCGTGCGCCGGCCATCAGGTCGTCCCACGACGTGCCCGACACGAACTCCGACCAGCGGCCATAGAAGTTTCGAGCGTTCTCTTCGGTGGCCCAGAACGTCGCTTCGATCCCGTCGTCGAGAGTGCTTGGCGCCGTCATGCCGAGGCCCTGTGAGTAGTTGTAGGGATACCTGCGCGCGATCACTCCGCGGCTCGCCTCGGTGGCGTAGTTCCAGTTCTCCATGTCGTCTTGTTCGGTCATACCCGCGGGACCCGAGTAGCGCATGTAGTAGTGGCGCAACCACTCGCGTGCCTCAGGCGTGGCGTCCTTGTCCACCACGAACCATCGCCACATCTCGGTCTCCCAGGGGCTGATCGGGTGGGCGACAAGAATCGTCTTGGGGAACCCCAGGGCGTGGATCGACATGCTCGGAAAGAGTGTGGCCGGCCCGTGAGCGCCCAGCGGATGCCCGTCTGCTTCACGCTTGGCACGCTTGGCCGCGTTCAGGTCTCCGAAATACGCGGTAAGTGCCTCGCTGTCGGTAAACACCGGGGGCACGCGGACCTCGTCCGCCGAATCTGTGGCCCCGTGCCCGAGGTGCTTGAACGAGGTCGCGCGCCACACCTCTTGACGGGCTCGAAGCTTCGTGTTGTCCACTCCGTGTCGTGTGCCAGAGACGCCTGCCGGACCGATGCCTGCGGCCTCCACGCTCGAGTGGCTCGTTGCCGCGTGGTAAGCGTCCCCGATGAAGTTCTCGGACACGAACTTCCAGTTCGCGGGCACTCGCCACTTGATCACCCCGCCGAAGACCTCGGCGCCGGCTTCGACCCCGCCGAGGCTGTCAGCGAGGTTGTTGAGCCAGAACCGGAAACCTCCGATGTACTCGTCGAATTCGACGGCATCGGCGTCCCAAGTCGCGAAGATCAGTCCGCGGTAGTTCGCGATCCGGGCGACCTTGACGAGACCCCAGTCCTCCTTGCGCAGCTGTCCGCCATAGGAGTCCCTGAACTGGGGTACGCCGAAGAGATCTCCCGGCGCTGACACTAGCGACCCGTCGATCGAATACGACCAGCCGTGATAAGGACAGGTGAATTGCAAGGTGTTGCCGACGTCGTACCTGCACACCTTCATTCCTCGGTGACGACACGAGTTGAGGAGGACACTGATCTCGGCATTGGAGTCTCGAGTGAGGATTACTGATTCGCCGCCCATCCTCGACACAAAGAAATCGCCAGGATTCGGTACTTGCGATTCGTGACCAATGAAAAGCCACGCGCGCGCAAACAATTGCTCGGCCTCCCAGCGGAAGATCTCCTCGCTGACAAAGATCTCCCTACTAATGAGACCACGAGGCGTATCGACAAGATCAGTCACAGCGCTTGTGCGCCCCAGCAGATTCTCCGCAGCCATTTCGAAAACTCCTTGATTGAGAGAGGTGGGCTAGAAGAAGACTGTCAGGCTTTTCGCCATGAGGACGCTTTGCTCGAGCCGAATTGCGCGCGCCGCGACGACGAGGCCGTCGTCGGTGCGGCGGAGCGTGTCTGTTCGACGTCCAACGAGAACGTCTGTCTCGTCGTCGACGCGGTTTCGATACACGAGGAACCTGCTGGTTACGTCCAGTTCCTGGTGACGCTGAGCCACGATCCGCACGTTGCTGATCAGGTGCGCCACCCGGGAGACTGGCTCCTCGGCCCAGTGCGTGCCGGTGTTCAGCTGACGGACTCGCATCTCAAGCGTCCGCTTGTCCTCGTCGAACCACAGAATGTCTTGTCCCGCTTGCGTCGACTCCAATGAGGGATCCGAGTTCGCTGCGATATTGCGGCGCACGGGCATGACGTAGCGGCAGTCGTCCGCGAAGAGTTCGAGCCACTGATCGAAAAGCCGGTCGTCCAGCAGGTCGGCCTCGAGGTAGTAGAAGTCCTCGACTTCGAGTCGGGCCGCCAACGAGCCCGAAATCCCGTCTCGGAGGTCGCCAATCATGAGCCGGCCTCTCGCCCGGATTGCGGATGCGAGGCCATGAACTCTTCGACGACTGCATTGTAAACTTCAGACTGCTCCCACTGCGGCCAGTGGCCTGCCCCCTCGATCAGCTTGTACGTTGCGTTGTCGAGCGCCTCGGCCAGGGCCATGCCATCGGCCGCCGGGCCAGAGGGATCGTCACTCGTCCAGACCACGAGAGTGGGGGCGCGGACGGCTTCGATCTCCTCAGCGGTGATGAGGTTCCTAGCGCGCAACTCGGGATACTGCAGACACAGGATGTGCCGCATCGATTCCGCAAAACCTGGACGCGAGTAGATGGCTCGCCGCACCGACACCAACTCGTCGGTGACGGTGTCAGGGTCCGCCATCAGCCACTCCAGCCGGCGTCGGATCTGGTCCCGGGTTGGGTCATCGGCTGCGTTCTGACTCAGCGTTCTGATGCGCTCCATCACCTTCGGGTCAGCCTTCATGCCGCCAGGTGTGTTCAGGATGAGCCGACTGACCATGTGCGGGTAGGTCGCAGCGAACTTGACGGCAACCCAGCCCCCGAGACTTTCACCGCAAAGAGTCGCACGGGGAAGCCCCAAGCGATCCATGAGGTGCTTCAGATGACGCACGTAATCGGGGATTTCCAAATCCGAGGTTGCGAGATCCGAGTATCCGTGCCCGGGAAAATCGAACGCTATAACTCGGTGGCCCACCGCGAGCTTCTCAATGTTGCGGGCATACGCCTCGAGGTGACCGCCGGTCCCATGGAGAAGGATAATGGCGTCGCCGTCTCCGGCCTGCAGAATTCTGGTGCGCCAGCCACCGACAAAGTCATAGTCGATGCGGATGGACGTCGTGCCCAGAGAGGTCCAGATCGATTCGCCGTGTCCGCTCTCGCTCAGCTTTGCATCGGAGCCCTCATGATCTCGGACGGTTCTAGTGTCTCCCATATTCCCCAGTATGCCGAGTTCGGAATGCACCCCTGCACTCAATCGCCTCATTCAGTGGACCGCCCGTCGTCGAACTCGAGTCCCTCAGCGGTCGGCGCGGTTGCCGGCGCTCGGTCCACCTCGTTGACGGCATCAACGATCGCGCTATAGCCCGTGCAGCGGCACAGGTGTCCCGCGACGTGGTTCTCGACGTCACGCTCGTGCCACTCCTGATCGAGGTCGTCCCGAGACGCCAGGACCGAGGTGGCACTGACGAGCAGCCCTGCCGTGCAGAAGCCACACTGTAGTGCGTGGCGTCGCGAGAAGGCCTCCTGCAGGAGTCCACCGACCGGATGATCTGCAAGTGCCTCGACTGTCTCGATCGATCCTCCGTCTGCCTGGACAGCCAGCATCAAGCAGCTGCGCACCGGCTCGCCGTCCACGCGGACCGTGCAGGCTCCACAGACACCCTGCTCACATCCGATGTGTGTCCCGGTCAAGGACAGGTCCTCACGAATGAAGTCAACCAGCAGCCGTCGCGTATCAATCTCGTGAGTCGACTGCTCGCCATTCACGCTAACCGTCACATTGCTGCGGCTCATCTGTCCCCGCCCTCTGTTGCTGATGCCGGGGGCGCTGCGATTGCCAGCAGTCCTCGGGCGACCAGGTTGCTTGCGGCCCGCGCGCGGTAGTCAAGAGACGTTGGCCCGTCGTCATGGCCCCGGTCCCTGAACTCGGAGAGACATCGTGCGCGGGCGTCTTCCACGGCCTCTGGGGTAAGCGACTCGCCGATCATGGATGTTGAGATCACCGATTCGACCGGAACCTCGCTGATGCCTCCGGCTGCCACACGAAGCGAGGCCAGCCTGCCCTCGTTGTCGAGCCGACCTGTGACCCCGACCGCGATGAACGTCGCCCCGTGCGAATGGCCGACCTCATCAAAGAACCACCCGGTCATGGAGTCCAACGTGGGAATCGTGACCTGTTCCAGGAGTTCGTCGGCTGCACGCGCGGTGACGAAGCGCGAGCGGAAGAACTCGTCGGCCGTCAACGTGCGCCGCCCGGTCGCCGACCGAAGCGTGATCGTCGCCTCAAGCAAACAGCACAGGACCGACCACTCGGCAACCTCCTGGCTGTGGCACAGGCTGCCGCCGACCGTTCCCCGGTACCGGATCTGCGGATGGCCGATCAACGACGCGACCCGTCGAAACAGTGGGAGGTCGCGTCGTTGGGCCTGCCGCATCTCGAGGTCCCGATGCCGCGTGAGCGCGCCGACCACCACTGTGTCGCCGTGGTCGTCAACACGCCGCAGCTGTGTCAGTCCGTTGATGTCGAGAAGAACGCCCGGGGTGAGGACGCGCTTGTTGAGCTGACCGATGAGACTCTGCCCGCCCGCGAGGATCCGGCATTCATCGCCGTACCGACCGAGGGTGTCGAGGGCATGCTCGAGCGACTCTGCACGCACGTAGTCGAATGCAGGCGGCTTCACTGCCGACTCGCCAACGAGGTTCCGTGCACGAGAGCAAGCACAACCTCAGGCGTGAGGGGGAAGGACGTCACGGTCTCCGTCGCCAGGTGGCGAAGAGCGTCGGCTACCGCATTGGCGACTGCCGCCGGCGCAGCGATCGTGCCGCCCTCGCCGACCCCTTTGACTCCTGTGAGTGAAACCTCGGACTTCGACTCGACGTGCTCGATGTGCAACCGCGGCAGGTCGCGAGCGCTGAACAGCGGATACGTCAAGAGATCGGTGGTCGTGTTCATACCCGCGTCGTCATAGACAATGCGTTCCTGGAGCGCGCCGCTGAGACCTTGGATCACGGCGCCTCGCGTCTGTCCGTCTGCTAGCAGGGGGTGGAGCAAGCGACCCACGTCCTCAATGACGACGTAGTCACGGACCACCACCTTGCCGGTCTCGATGTCCACATCCACGACGGCGGCGTGGGTGGCGTTGGCGAAGGTGCCGAATTTGGGGTCGTAGTAGCCGATTTCCGTCATTCCCGGCGTCACTCCGTCCGGCAGCTTTCGTACATCGAAATAGGCGGCGTGGACGAGTTGCTCTGTGGAGACAAAATTGTCCTTGGACCCACGAACCACGACACGCCCCGGCTCGATGTCGAGGTCAGCGGGGTCAACCTCGAGCAAATGTGCTGCGATCGCAGTCAACTTGGCATTGATCGCAATGCAGGCCCGGGTAAGTGCACCGGACCCGACGACAGCGCCACGGCTAGCCATGGTTCCAACGCCGAATGGAGTTGACCGAGTGTCTCCGCCACTGATGTGGACCTGGTCGGGTGCGAGATGGAGCTCTTGAGCCACCAGTTCGGAGAATACCGTCTCGTGTCCCTGCCCCTGCGAGGGGAAGCCCAGCGACACGGTCGCTGACAGGTCTGGACTCAGCGTCACGACGGCACTGTCGGACCCTGTCCTGACGTACTTCGCCCCCGGCGCCACCGACGCTCCAGAGCCCACGCCGGTCAGCTCGGCATAGCTGGCGTAGCCCACTCCACGCAGGAGGTGCGGCTGTCCTGTC
>DGBM01000138.1:0-4974 GCA_002384765.1 Demequinaceae bacterium UBA4004 | reverse complement strand
TCGTCCATTGCGCGCTCAACGGCGAATACCATGGGAACTCGGCCAACGCCGCGATACGGGATCGTCGGGCACTTGTTCGTGGCCACACCCGAGACGTGCGCCTCGTAGTTCTCAATCCGGTACGGACCGGTGAGGAGTCCGCCAGCCATGAACGGCTCGATTGCGGCGGTGGAAATGACATCGGAGTACGCCCCCACATCAGCCACGATCTCATCTCGGACGGCAAGGACGGTTCCGTCGCTAGCCACCGCCACCTCGATGCTGTGGGTCTGTTGCCAAGCTTGACCGGAGGCACGGAAGGCTTCGGTCCGATCCTCGATCCACCGCACCGGACGCCCCACCAGCATCGCCATAGCGCAGATTGCGATGTCCTCGGGCCGCACGGTCCCCTTAGCGCCGAAGCCACCACCGACATCCGGCGCGATGACCCGGACGCTGTGCTCTGGTAGGCCCAGGGCATCGGCAACGATGATGCGGGTGAGATGCGGGATCTGAGTGGCGGACCAGACCGTGAGCTCCCGAGTCGCCGAGTTGAACTCGGCTACGATCCCGCGGCACTCCATCGGTACATGAGTATGACGAGCCGTGACATACGTGCCTGCGTGCACATAGTCGGCCGCCGCGAATGCGGCGTCAACGTCCCCACCATTGAACCGACGCTCGGCCAGCAGGTTCGTGTCAAGGTCCGGATGCAGGATGGGGGCGGTTGCTGCCAGCGCGTCGGTTGCGTTCAGGACGGGAGTTAGAGGCTCGTACACGACGTCGACGAGGTCGGCCATATCCTCTGCCAGATACCTGTCGGCAGCTAGAACGACGGCAACGGTTTGGCCGTCGAACCGGACTCGATCCGTGGCCAGTGCATCCCAGCGGGTCTCCTTGAGGATTCCGGGAGCTGACGGTGAGACCAAGGGCTTGCAGTGTTCGCTCAGCATGATGCCGTCGACCGCAGTTTCACAATCTGGGTGCTCCAACGCCCGCGACAGGTCCACGTGCGTGACGAGCGCGTGAGCAAGCGGGCTGCGAACGAAGGCGGCCTCGAGCATGCGCGGGAGGGCAAGATCGGCAATGAAATTCCCCCGGCCAGTCAACATGCGTTGATCTTCCCTACGAAGCCAGGGGCTCACATCACCTGCCGCTGTGGCGACCGTAGTGCCCATGCTGCCCTCCGTCCATGACTGTTCTCCACTTCGAAATCGCCCGGCTGCGCAATCAGATGTAGGGCACGAACTCGCGCCCGTATGCCTCGCGTGCGACGACGATCTTCATAATTTCCGGGCTCCCGTCAGCGAGGACGTAACCCATGACGTCACGCAGGCGGAACTGGTCTGGGAGCTCGTCTGAGTAGGAGCCGTGGCCCTGGACGTTCATGCACGTCCGGATCGCGTCGATCGCAATGTCCGTCGACCACCACTTGGCCATCGCCGCCTCCTTGCTGTGCGGGGTCGAACGGTCCCGCTTCCACAGAGCCTGATACGCAAGGCCTCGGGCTCCTTGGATGAACGTGTGATGCTCTGCCATCGGGAAGGAGATGCCTTCCCACTTGGACAGNNCATCCCATATCGTTATAGATTCCGCGCGAGACGCCGACCGTATCGGTCGGGACGAGAAATGCCGAGACGCCTTTTTCTCCACGAATCCTGGCGAAGACAATCGTGGCGTCGGCGACACTCAAGGCCGTGACACTGTTCTTCACCCCTGTGATCGAGTACCCGCCTGAGGTACGGACGGCCTGCGTCTCCAACGACGCCGCGTCTGAACCGTGGCCCTCTTCCGATAGTCCGAACCCGACGACACAGTCGCCTGACACCATGCGCGGGATCCACGCCTGAGCCAATGCTGGCGGGGCGTGTTCAGAGAGCAGGCGACCCGTCAGGCCACTCATGACGAGTGCGAATCCGGTGTTGATGTCCGCCCCGCCGACCTCTTCCGCACAGACCCCCAGGTTGAGCGAGTCGTTCTCGCCGACTCCCGCTCCACCATACTGCGCAGGAATCCCAATTCCGAGAAGTCCCATCTCCGCCAACGCCCTGACTTCCTTCCAGGGAAAGTCGGACGACGCAGCCCTCTCGATGTAGCCGGACGCGAGTTGATCAGAGGCGAACTCACGCACCGATGCCCGCAATGCTTCCGTCGATTCGTCGAAAATGTCAAACACCGATGACCTCGTCCAGTGAGATGGAGGCGGACGCGAAGGCGCTAAGGAATGCAGCGTGTGTCGCGCAGCCGAAACTTGGTTGATTCGAGTCGCCACGATATGGCCGCTTCCGTTCGAATCCATCACCAGTCTGTTCATTCAGCGAACCAACCTCCGCGCGTTGTGCCGGCCGCCCACCAGCCGCGGCTGACGGCTGACGGCCCTGCCTAGGAACGCGCGCCGAGACGGCCTCGACCTCGCGAGCCAGCACATGAGGCTGGTTGAACAGTGAGGCATCGCTGGTCCAGTCCGGGTAGTCAAGTGAGCGTTGTTCAATTTAGCACCTCCTCACGGCAGCGTCCATGCTTCCCGTGCCCTGAGGTGACCCTCGTTACTGATGCGGGGGCACGTTCTGGCTGGACTGGGCGATCCCGTGCGTGTGAGCCGGCGGTGGGTCAACTCCAAGGACCGCAAACGCGTCGCCACCCAGCTGACGCTGATCTACCGCGCCCCCACCGAGCAGGCCGCCAGAGAGGCCGTGGACGCCTGGACCGACTCCGAGGTCGGACGGCAGTACCCCGCGATCAAACGCCATGGGAGACCGCCTGGGAGCAGGTGATCCCCTTCTTCGCGTTNNCCACCCGAGGTCCGCAAGGTCATCTACACCACCAACATGATCGAGTCGATCAGCTACCAGCTGCGCAAGATGACCAAGACCCGCGGCCACTTCCCCATCGACGACGCCGTGATCAAGCTGCTCTACCTCGGCTGCCGCGAGTTGGGCCGCACCACCCGAGCCGGCCGCGGAGGCCGTCCCAACTACCACTGGAAGATCGCCATGAATCCAGTTCGACGTCAAGTGCAACCGCTGCCAACACAACCGAGTTGCATGGACCAGTCCACGCGTCGACTTACGCTACATGTGCCTGCCCGGCGGACCCTTCGACCCACCTCCGTGTCGCACCTGTGGGAGCGCATGGATGCCCGTGATCAGGTGAATCGCTTCGTCGAGGCCCCCGAGGCGATGAAGTTCGGCGACCCGCTGGACCCGGCGACCGAGTTCGGTCCGCTTGTCTCCGAGCAGCACTTCGAGGAGGTCAAGGGCTACGTCAAGTCCGTCGCGCAGTACGGCGGCCGGATTCTGACCGGCTGCCTGGGCGACGGCTGGTTCGTCAAGCCCACCGTGCTGGTCGACATGCCTCTGGACAGCCCCACGTCCAGGTGGAGTTCTTCGGCCCGGTCGTGGTGATCCACCCCTTCGACGGCGAGGACGAGGTCGTCGACCTGGCCAACGAGAGCGACTTCGCCCTCGACGCCCAGTGGGGACTTTTCCATGGCCCCGGACACGCCGAAGACCTCCTTGCCACCCACCACGTTTTCCCGCTTCGAGGTGGCACGGTGTCGGTGAACTGCTCCTTCATCCGCGACCTGCGCGCCCCCTTCGGCGGCGTAGGTGCCTCCGGCGTCGGCCGCGAGGCGTGGAAACCTCTCGCGCGAGTTCTTCAGCGAGCCTAGCGCCGTGATCATGCAGATCGCGGGCAAGCCGGCGCGATCAATGCGTGCGAAGAAGGGGGCTGGAATTCCAGTTCGGCAAGGCCCTTCGTCGTACCTCATCCGGTCAGGCGGTGACGGTCGCCCGCTCGCGCAGCAGGTCCAGGGCGATGTCGATGATCATGTCCTCCTGACCGCCGACGAGACGACGCTTGCCGACCTCGAGGAGTAGGTCGCGCGTGTCGATGCCGTACTCGTGCGAGGCGTTCTCGGCGTGGCGGAGGAAGGAGGAGTAGACACCCGCGTAGCCCAGCGTGAGCGTCTCCCGGTCGACGCGCACCGGACGGTCTTGGAGCGGCCGGACGATGTCGTCGGCAGCGTCCTGGAGTTTGAAGACGTCACAGCCGTGCGTCCAGCCCTGTAGGTCGGCGACGGCGATGAACGGTTCGATGGGGCAGTTGCCCGCACCCGCCCCCTGACCGGCGAGCGAGGCGTCGACTCGATAGACACCCTCCTCGACGGCCACGACGGAATTGGCGACCGAGAGCGAGAGGTTCTCGTGGGCGTGGATGCCGATCTCGGTCTCCGGGGAGAGGACGTCGCGGTAGGCGCGGATCCGTTCGCGGACGCCGTTCATCGTGAGGCGGCCGCCGGAGTCGGTGACGTAGACGCAGTGCACGCCGTAGGACTCCATCAGCTTCGCCTGCTGGGCGAGTTCGGCTGGCGGCGCCATGTGCGACATCATCAGGAAGCCCGAGACGTCCATCCCGATCTCGCGGGCGGTCTCGATGTGCTGCTTGGCGACGTCGGCCTCGGTGCAGTGGGTCGCGACGCGCACCGACCGCACGCCGAGGGAGTAGGCCTCCTTGAGGTGCTCGGCGGTGCCGATGCCAGGGACCAGGAGCGAGGTGAGCCTGGCGTTCTTGATGACCGCGGCGGCCGCCTCGATCCAGACCCAGTCGGTGTGGGAGCCGGGGCCGTAGTTCATCGAGCCACCTCCGAGCCCGTCGCCGTGGGTGACCTCGATCGCATCGACGCCGGCGTCGTCGAGCGCGGTGACGATGCGGGCGACTTCGGCCGGGTCGATGCGATGGCGGATGGCGTGCATCCCGTCTCGCAGGGTGACGTCTTGGATGTAGAGCGCGGTCATGCGGGGGCTCCTTCCGTGAGTACGCCGGCCGAGAGCTCCGTGGCGATCCGCTCGGCGGTCTGCATGGCCGCCGAGGTCATGATGTCGAGATTTCCGGCGTAGGCCGGGAGGTAATGGGCGGCACCCTCGACCTCGAGGAACACCGCGACCTTGTGGGAGACGGCCACCTCGCCGACGCCCTTGCCGAGCATCGTGTGGA